>DATGSG010000040.1:0-23051 GCA_035302925.1 Virgibacillus sp.
AAGTGACCGTGTTGCTGTTATGTACTTGGGTAGAATCGTTGAAGTCGCACCGAAGCAATCACTCTATGAACATTCTCTTCATCCATACACCCAAGCACTTCTTTCATCCATTCCTGTCATTCATTCCGAAACAGATACAAAGGAAAATACAAAAAGGACTGTTTTATCTGGAGATTTACCGAGTCCTGCAAATCCGCCATCTGGTTGTACATTTAGAACAAGATGCCCATTTGCCTTTGAAACATGTTCTATAGATCGCCCGGAATTAATAGAAATAGAAAAAGACCACTATGTCGCCTGCCACTTATATACAGATGATCCAGTTAACTGAATGAATTTCATAATTGCCAAAACCAGCAACATCGATACAATATGTAGTTAAGAACGGTTTAACCAAACTATATGTTGTATCGTTGTGGCACTAAATCGGTATTATGAAATTCATTAAACTAACAAATACAGTTTCCATAGGAGGTGATGTCAGGAAATTGCCATCCGTACAAGATGTTATTTAATTAGTGGTATAGCTATAAATGCGAATTATGAAACTCATTAAAAAAAGGGGGAAGTCTGTTGTTTAAAAAAAGCCAATATAGCATTGCTTTGATCGCTCTATTCTTTATGTTTGCGCTCTTTCTCGGAGCCTGTAATCAGAAAGACTCAGAACCAGTAGATCGTGACAAAGAGGATGAAAATGATCAAGTCACGGATGAATCTACCTCTGATCCAGTAGAAGGTGGAACAATTACAGGTGCGATGTATTCTGCACCTACAGGTATGTTTAATCCCATTTTTTATGAAGAAGCATATGAGGCCAATATTCTTGATTTTACCCATGAGAGTTTATTCTCTCAAGACGAAGAGCTCGGATTTGAGCCTAATTTAGCGGAGGACTGGGAATTAAATGATGATCAAACCGAAATGACGGTTCATTTAAATGAAGGGGTTACGTGGCACGATGGGAAAGAGTTTACTGCACATGATGTCGTCTTTACGTATCAGGCGATTGCCGATCCTGATTATGTGAAAGCTGGTGGCGTTCGAACAAGTCCTTATGCCGCATCTTTACTAGGCTATGAGGAATATAACGATGGTGAAACAGAGGAGTTTTCCGGTGTTGTCGCGGAGGATGATTATACAGTCATCTTTAAATTTCAAGAACCTAGTGTGACACCTGAGTACATTGCAAACTTCCCGATCATACCTAAACATGTATTCGAGGATATTCCCGTTATTGACATACCTGAAGCTGCAGCATCACTTGAGCCAGGTGAAGTTATTGGGACCGGACCATTTAAGTTTACTGAAATGGTTGAACGTGAGCAATATGTTCTTGAGCGACATGAAGATTACTGGAAAGATAAACCCTACCTCGACAAAATTGTTTGGAAAATTATCGAGCAATCCGTCATGACAGGGTTACTTGAAAAAGGTGAAATCGACTTTGTCGCAGATCCAGGGGGAATTCCACCCGCAGACTTTGATATCGTAGATGATTATGGAAATATTAACATTATTGAACAAGCCGATTTTGGTTATCAACTATTAGGTTTTAAAATGAATCATCGAACAGATGAAGATGTCGAAGATGGCGTGATTGAACCTGATAACTGGGTCGAAAATGAAAAGTTGCCAAAAGAAGTTCGCCAAGCAATTGCTTATGCCATCGACCGGGTGGGCATTGTTGGAGAGGGCCATGGAGAAGGTCTTTTACATGGACGGGGACAGCCGATTAATTCACCAATCGCCTTACAATTTTGGGCATATGATGATGAAGCAGCATTTAATTATACGCAAGATTTAGATAAGGCTGCTGAATTACTAGATGAAGCAGGATATGAACTTGGGGATGATGGCTTCCGTACAGATCCAAATGGGGACGAGTGGATCTTAAATATGGACTATCCAACAGGGAATGAATTACGTGAGAAAGTTGCCCCCCTTATTAAAGAATACCTTGAGGAAGTCGGGATTGAAGTTAATTTAAGGCAACCTAAAGAAATGTCCACATATGTACCGGAACTCGAAGATGATAATACGGATTGGGATTTATATTTAATTGGTTGGAGCCTTGGTAGTGGGGATCCAGACCCACTTGGTTTATGGGGAATCAATGATGCATATAACTTTTCCAGATGGAATAATCCAGATTCTGATGAACTCTTGAACAAAGCATTAAAAGCGCCAGAAGCTTTCGAGCAAGATTATCGTGCCGAAGTATACTCTGAATGGCAAGAGTTATTCTCGGAGGACTTACCTGCCTTACTCCTATTTGCCGAAAATAAACTTTGGGCACATGATGAATTAATTCATGGCATTAAACCACTTCCACATACGATGTATCAAGATTCACATTTATGGTGGCTTGAAAATGATGAATAATAAGTAGAAGGATAGAATTGGAGAGTATGTGGAAGCATGCTCTCCTTCCTTCATGGAGGGCATACTATGTACCAGTATATTATTCGTAGAATCATTGTTTTCTTTCCGATGTTAATTGCGTTATCCATTATTGTATTTGGTTTATCAATGGCAGCTCCAGGTGATGCCTTTTCGGGGAAAATATTAGATCCGGATGCTGATCCTGAGGTTTTTGAACAACAACGAGAAGAACTTGGGCTTAATCAACCTATACCTGTCCAATATGTAAAATGGGTACATTCCTTTATACAAGGTGATTTTGGAAAATCAATGGTTTACAAGGGAAGAACCGTACAAAGTCTTATTCAAGAACGATTCGCTAATACCTTATATTTAGGCTTGGTTGCTCTCACCATCACATTATTCGTATCGATTCCAATCGGTATATTTTCTGCGCGTAATCCATATTCCTTTTTAGATTATAGTGCGACGACATTTGGTTTTTTAGGATTAGCCATTCCTAACTTCTTTTTCGGACTCATTGCTATTTATATTTTATCCATTAACCTCGGGTGGTTTCCCGCCCAAGGAACTGTTTCAAACACGGATATATCAGGTTTCTCGGAATTTTTAGACCGAATCCATCATATGATTCTCCCTGGCATTACACTCGGACTTGCTGGTACAGCAACATATATGCGTTATATGCGTTCAGAAATATTAGATGTGCTTGGCAGTGATTACGTCCGTACTGCACGAGCGAAAGGAATGAGTGAAACAAGCGTACTCTATAAACATACATTACGTAATGCGTTGATCCCAATCATCACACTAATGGGATTTGAATTCGGCACCTTACTAGGTGGTGCGGTCATTACGGAGCAGGTTTTTAACTTTCCCGGACTGGGAACATTATTTATTGCTTCTGTCGTAAATCGAGATTATCCAGTCGTTATGGCGATTTGTCTTTTATTAGGGGTTGCCATTCTTATTGGTAATTTATTAGCAGATATCTTTTACAGTATTGTTGATCCGAGAATACGTTATGATTAAGGTGGTGGTTATTCATGCTTTCTCATTCAAACGAGCCCACATCCAAAGATGTTCATGTCAATACCGTACGGAAACATTCGAGTCCCTTTCAATTAGCGATCCATCGTTTTTTAAAAAACAAGCTTGCGATCATCGGCTCCATTATGTTATTCATCATCATCCTGATGGCTATTTTTGCACCTTTCATAACAGATCATGACCCCACGAAAGCAAATTTATTAATCGTAGATCGTCCGCCAAGTAGTGAACATATTCTTGGAACAGATGCTTCTGGACGGGATACATTTTCTCGGCTACTTTATGGGGCACGGGTTTCATTAACGATTGGGATCAGTGCGATGCTTTTTACACTGACAATTGGTTTACTTCTCGGTGCTGTTAGTGGTTATTACGGGGGGAAAGTTGATCAGGTCATAATGAGATTTGCTGACCTTGTACTTGCTTTGCCTTTTCTAGTGTTAGCATTAACGATTATTTCCTTACTTGACCACGTTACAATCGGGTTATTTATTATGATCATCGCGATCACCGCTTGGCCTAATTTAACACGAATTGTAAGAGGGACATTTCTGTCTTTACGTGAACAAGAATTCGTACTTGGGGCAAGAACGATTGGGGCTAGTGATGTTAGAATTATTTTTAAACACTTAATACCGAATGCCATTGGTCCAATCATCGTCAATGCAACGTTAATGATGGCAACCATGATCATCGTCGAATCAGCTCTCAGTTTTATTGGTATGGGGATTCCCCAACCCACTCCGACATGGGGAAATATGATTTCCGAAGCTCAAAATATAAGGATTTTACGCTATCATCCTGAAGCTTGGATTCCACCGGGAGTAGCTATTCTTGCTACTGTACTCTCCATTAATTTTATTGGCGATGGTTTACGTGATGCTTTTGATCCGAAATTGGATAGTCGTTAATGATGAACCCGTCTAAATTTATTATTCATGGCTAACCGATTATTATTTGTTCCTGTAATGATTTTAGAGATGACAATATACTCAGCCCTGTTAAATAACTTGTTTTTGGATTATAAGGGATGGGATTGTTCTCGAGGGTTAACCTAAGTTTTCCAAAGTCCCCCTGTGCTATTAGATAATGAATATTTTGATCAACTGTCGGGACGGCAATCATTTTTACGTTCGTATCGTCTACACCAATTCCCGCTAATGAAATGATAATAGCGATGTTTGCATTTTTAGGATAATTGGCTATCGCATCTTTTGCGGTACCATCAAACACAACGATTTCGCGATCAATCTCCTTCATACTGAAAGCATGAGCGGGTTTTTTGGTGATCAATTGTACTTTTTCTAACCCACCGCGTAAATTCGCAGCACGCAACACATCTAATCCACCCATCGCACCTGATGGTAAATAAAGCTTATGTTGTTTTTGTTTGGCAATCCTTTCCAACTCTTTATAAAGTTGCAAATCCGCCAGTGCCCCGACACTGATGAGGAGTACGTCTTTTTTATGAAGGATTTGCTTGGAATACTTCTTTGCCACCGCTACATTGGCACATTCAATAACAAGATCTACAGATGATTGTAAAAAATCATCGAGATGATGATATGTTTTAAATGAAAAAGTCGATCCCATCATAGCTAATTTATTTGTTGTCTGTTCTCGCTCATCAAATACCGCTGTGATGTGATATCCGGGAATTCTGTTTTGTTGATTTAATTCTTCTAATAAAAATTGGCCAAGTGTTCCAACACCGATTAAACCGATTTTCATATTCGCTGCTCCCTTTCATCGTCTTCCCCGTGTTTAAATAAGTAATTTTCTGAATCATTACTTCCGACTAACCACGGGTAACTCCTAATACTTTAAACCGATCATGACAAGCTATTTCGTTCCGTGTTGCATAATGAGTTGCAATTTTTCAATGAACTGATCCATCTCTTCTTCGGTTCCTACTGTGATTCGTAAATAGTTATGGATCAAATCTTGCTGGAAATGTCTCGTCAGTATACCTGCTTTTCTTAATGCTGTATACAAATACTCCGCTTGAAAATCCGGGTGGGACACGAAAACAAAGTTGGCCTTTGAAGGGAGTACATGAAAGTTTAACGCTCTCATTCTTATGATTACATTTTCCCGTGTCACAATAATCTTCTCCGTAATTTCTTTAAAGTAGTCTTCATCCTCAAACGCTGCTTGTGCTCCTGCAAGTGCCAGCCGATCGATCGTATATGAATTGAATGAGTCCTTCACCCGAATCAATGCGTTTATAAGTGATTTATTTCCAAGTGCATAACCAACCCGCAATCCTGCCAATGAGCGTGATTTCGATGTTGTTTGGATCACAAGAAGATTGTCATACTTATGAATAAGTGCCGCTGCCGATTGTGTAGCAAAATCAATATAAGCCTCATCAATAATGACGACTTGATGTGGATTGTTTTTCACAATGGCTTCTATTTGTTCCAATTCAATATACAAACTTGTCGGCGCATTTGGATTCGGTAAGATGACTCCGCCTGTTGAATTATAAAATGCTTCAATTGGTAAACTAAAATCCTCATGAACAAGTACTTCTTCATAGGGAATATCAAATATTTTAGCATAGACCGGATAAAAACTATATGTAATAGCCGGATACCGTATCTGTTGATCTGGTTCAAAGAATGCCATAAATGAGAATGCCAATACTTCATCAGATCCATTGCCAATAAAGACTTCATCAGCTGATAAACCATAACGTGAACCAATTGTATCCCGAAGCTCATCGCCTGTTGGTGAGGGATATAGTCGTAAATTTGGACCCGCTTCTTTTTGAATCGCTTCCCATACTTTTGGACTTGGCGCATATGGATTTTCATTCGTATTTAATTTGATCATATCTGGTTCATTTATTTGTAATCCAGGTACATATGGCTCGGCACGCTTGGCAATGGAGCTCCAATATTTCGTCATACTAATCACCTTCACCTTTCGTACGTCTCTGTACCAATTCTTGTTTAACATCATGAATATCCAAACCAGCAATCTCCATTAAAACAAGTGTATGATACGCTAAATCAGCTAATTCGCTCGTTAGTTCTTGTTTATCCTCATTTTTGGCACCAATAATGACTTCACTTGATTCTTCACCGATTTTTTTGAGTACCTTATCAATCCCTTCACGAAATAGATAAGCTGTGTAGGAATCTTCCACTGGGTTCTCTTTCCGATGACGAATTTCTTCAACAAGTTCATACACAATTTTCCGATTTGACTCCTCTGCAAGTGAATGGTTATAAAAACAAGACGTTTCTCCTGTATGACAAGCAGGCCCTCTGGGTGTCACCTGTACTAAAATTGAATCATGATCACAGTCAAGGCTCAGTTGCCTAACTTGCTGTCGATTTCCCGATGTGGCTCCTTTATTCCATAACTCCTGTCTAGAACGGCTATAAAACCACGTTTCTTCGGTTTCAATTGTCTTCTCTACTGCTTGTTTATTCATATATGCGAGCATCAATACTTGGCCTGTTTGCTCATCTTGAACGACTGCAGGTATTAATCCATCTTCATTAAACACCATCTTTTCGATTTCAATACTCACTTTTCATCCGTCCTTATTTTTTATTTATTTTGATTCTCTAAATACGATCGTAATGTGGCTACATCGATTTCATTATAATGAAATACAGAAGCTGCTAATGCTGCAGCTGCTTTTCCTTCCGTTAAAACAGCATGAAAGTGCTCCATTTTACCTGCACCACCGCTTGCGACAACGGGAATATGAACCGCGTCGACAATTGCTTTTATTAAATCAAGTCGATACCCGCTTTTATCACCATCACCATCAATACTGTTGACGACAATTTCACCAGCACCTAACTTTTCCCCGTTAATCGCCCATTGGATTGCGTCAATTCCAGTATCCTGTTGCCCACCTCGTTCAAAAACAGACCATGTTTGGTCACTGTTTTCTTTCACATCCATTGATAATACAATTCGTTCTGCACCAAATATATCGGCAGCTTCCTTTATTAAATCTGGATTGTGTATTGCCGCACTATTGATAGAAACCTTATCTACTCCTCTATCAAATAGTCTTTGGATATCTTCAACTGTTCGGATACCGCCACCCACGGTAAATGGGATATCAATTTCGTCAGCGATTTCCTTAATCGTCTTCATAAACAAGCCTCTATTTTCAGCTGATGCTGTAATATCATAGAATACGAGTTCATCGGCACCTGCTGCACTATATTTCTTCGCTAGTACCAAGGGGTCTGCAACATCTTGGATATCTTTAAACCTCTTTCCTTTCACAACACGACCCCCATCGACATCTAAACAAGGTATAATACGGTTATTCTTGCTCATCTAGTGCTCCCCCTACTAATTCTTCGAAAATTAAGTTTCCATCATATAAAGCCTTCCCAATAATGGCCCCATACATATTCATGTCTCTTAATCTACGAATATCTTCTTTTGTCGTCACACCCCCAGAGGCGATCACATCCATTTTCGTTGCTTCATCAACGCGTTCGAGCTCGATAAAATTAGGACCTTGCAGCATCCCATCCTTAAATATATCTGTATATACGACCGTTTGTACACCGATTTCAGCTAACGTACGTAATAGATCAATTGCCTTCACATTACTTGTTTCTGTCCAACCATCTGTTGCTACATAGCCGTTGCGCGCATCAATGGAAACAGCAATTTTATCCCCATACTTATCCATTGCTGCTTGCAAAAATGCCTGATCCTGAATCGCTGCCGTTCCAATAATCACTCGGCTCACACCACTTACTAAATAATCTTCGATAATGGCTAGCGAGCGGATTCCACCACCAACTTGAACAGGAATCGTTACCTCTGCAGCAATGGCTTTAATCGCTTGCTTATTCAATGAATTTCCAGTTTTTGCACCATCAAGATCAATTAAGTGGATATATTCAGCACCTTTTCTTTCCCACTCCAATGCCATCTCTGTTGGTGAATCCCCATAAATCGTTTCTTGGTCATAATCTCCTTGAATGAGGCGAACACAATTTCCACCTCGTATATCTATCGCTGGAAATAGAATCATAACAACATCCCCCTTTGCCTTCTCTTTATTTTTACAGCATTCCTTTTGTAGATGGTATTCCTTTCACTTCCGGATTAATCTTACTCGCTGTAGATAATGCACGACCAAACGCTTTAAATATGGACTCAATAATATGGTGACTGTTTTTTCCATACTGTAAATTAATATGCAAGGTTACTTTTGCATGACTGACAAAAGCTTGAAAGAACTCCTCCACAAGCTCTGTATCAAAATCCCCTACTTTATCTTTTAATCCTACCACATGGTATACGAAGAAAGGGCGGCCACTAAGATCAATGGATACGGTCGATAATGCTTCGTCCATCGGGATCGAAAGTGTTGCATACCGATTAATCCCTTCTTTTGTGCCTATACTTTCTTGAAAGGCTTGCCCTAATACAATTCCAATATCTTCAACCGTATGATGTTGATCTACTTCAATATCCCCATCACAATGAACATTCAAATCAAATTGACCATGCTTCGTCATCAACACGAGCATATGATCAAGAAAACCAACACCTGTTTGAATGTCTGTTTCCCCTGTTCCATCAATTGAAAAATCCAGTTTGATAGAGGTTTCCGCTGTCGTTCTTGAAATTGCTTTTTTACGCATCATTTATTCTCCTGTTCTCTTTTTAATTGAATCCGCATGGGCTGTTAACCCTTCTGCATTCGCTAATGTCATAATATCCTTCGATACTCTTTCAAGTGCTTGTTCCGAATATTGTATAATGCTCGATCTCTTGATAAAGTCATATACACCTAATGGAGAGGAAAATGTTGCCGTTCCACTTGTTGGTAAAGTATGGTTCGGTCCCGCCACATAGTCGCCTAATGCTTCAGGTGAGTAATTACCTAGAAAAATCGCACCTGCATTTTTAATGGTGAGCATTTTTTCGAATGGCTGTTCAACCATGAGTTGTAAATGTTCCGGTGCAAGCTGATTAACAAGGTCTGTTGCTTCGGCCATGGAATCAACTAAAATAATGCGTCCCTGGTTTTGAATCGACTGCTCAATAATCGACCTTCTTTCGAGTGTTTTCATTTGGAGCTGAACTTCAGCTTGTAATGATTTGGCAAAAGATTCACTCGTCGTGATACAAAGCGCTGTCGCTTGTTCATCATGTTCTGCTTGTGATAACAAGTCAGCAGCTGCAAAACGTGGTATTGCCGTATCATCTGCTACAATACATATTTCACTTGGACCCGCAATCATATCAATGGCGACGTCACCGAATACCCATTTCTTCGCACAAGCTACAAAGGCATTACCTGGGCCGACGATTTTAACAACCTTTTGGACGGAATCTGTTCCATATGCTAGCGCAGCAATTGCTTGAGCTCCCCCTACTTTATAAACGCGGTCAACCCCTGCCACTTCAGCTGCCACTAGAACATGAGGATTAATTTTACGATCTTGTTGTGGTGGCGTACTGATCGCAATCGTGGGCACACCCGCTAACTTTGCTGGAATAACATTCATCAGTACAGTAGAGGGATAAGCAGCTTTTCCACCAGGAACATAAATCCCTACACTATCTAATGGGCTCACTTTTTGCCCGAGCAGGATGCCATTCCCTTCATTCGTAAACCATGATTTTTCAGTTTGGTTTTTATGAAATGAATGGATGTTTTCATGTGCCTGATGTAAGGCATCGATGAAATCTTGGCTGACGAGTTCTCTCGCTTCCGAAAACTCAGCAGCTGAGACAACTAAATCATCTACTTGCACACCATCATATTGTTTCGTTAATGCTCGCAGGGATTCGTCTCCCTTGCTTCTAACCTGATCAATAATATCAAGCACAAGCTGATCTAATTGTTCATCATTTCTAGCTTTATTTTGCGTCTCATTTTGCTCTTCTATAAACTGCTTTCCCGTTAAAATCCTCACTCATCATCACTCCAATACGGCTTTTAAATGGTTTATGAATCCTTGTATTTGTTCTGTCTTTGTAGCGTAACTTGCTTTATTAACAATCAATCGGGCACTTACGTCAACAATTTCATCTAGTACAACGAGACCATTTTGTTTTAGTGTCGTACCTGTCTCGACAATATCAACAATAACATCAGATAAACCAATGAGTGGTGCTAATTCGATTGAACCATTTAGTTTAATGGTCTCTACTCGTTGCCCCTTTTCCATAAAGAATGCTTCTGTAATGGTTGGATATTTTGTGGCAATCGTTAACTTTTTATCCCGCCCGATATCTTGTTCGGGAAAGCCCGCAACAATCATTGTACACTTGCCAAAGCCAAAATCTAATAGTTCGTATACATCAGGTTTTTCTTCCATGATCGTATCTTTTCCGACAATACCTACATCAGCCGCTCCCTTCTCAACATATGTTGCTAAGTCAGCTGTTTTTGCAAATATTAATTTGATTCGTTTTTCCTTATCATAAATGACTAATTTTCTACTTTGCTTATGATAGTCGGGGAATTCGATTCCCGCCTCTTCCAAAAACTTCATCGCTCGCTTTGATGTTCTTCCTGTTGCGATCGCTAGTGTGAGATAGTCCAATTAGTCCCCTCCCCCCATCAAGACGAGTAGATCTTTTATATCGGTGAATGTTTGTAGCTGTTCATCATGATTCACCGTATATTGATCCTTTGTCAGCTTTACTTTATACATGGTGACTTGTTCGTTTATCTGTTTACCACTGGCATACGTAACAACACTCAAACCTTGCTCACGCAATTGATTGGTTAATGCAAAGGCTTCCCGGATAAGTGATGATTCATATATAACTTCAACATCAATGGGGTGGGTTGATGGCTCGGTATGGTGCCCAATGGCCTTTACTAATGCGTCCACTTGGCAAGCAAATCCAATAGCTGGAATTGATGTACCAAATTCTTTTGCCAATTTATCATATCTTCCTCCCATGAGAACTGGTTTACCAATCCCTTCGACAAATCCTTGGAAAATAACATCGGAATAATAGTCCATTTGATTAATTAATCCTAAATCCATGACCATATATTTCTCCAGATCGTGCAGCTTCAATAGCTCATATACTTGAACTAAGTGGTCTAGTTTTTCAGTCATCTTATCCGTTAAAGCAATTTTTTTAGCACGGTCACTTACTTCCACAGGATTGCCATATAAAAAAGGAATGGTCTCGATGGCGGTAGCTACTTGTTCATCCACTGATAAGCCAGCTAAAAATGGTTTAATATCGACACCGTTTTTAGCTTGGATGAGATCTTTCAATTCCTTAAGTTCACGTGGATTGATCGTGATCACATCAATCAATTCTTGGAAAAAGCCTGCATGCCCAATCTCTATCTTCACATCATTAAACCCTAAGTCCTGCAGTGTATGGCAAGCAAGTGCAATAACTTCAGCATCTGCCTCTGGAGAAGTTTCCCCGAAGTATTCAATCCCTGCTTGTGTATTTTCAATATGATCATCATGATTAACCGGGTGTCTAAATACATCTTGCACATAAAAATAACGGCGTTCCCCGGAAATCCTTGTCATGTCCTGGGCGATTTTCCTAGTAATGGGGATCGTTGCATCCGGACGTAAGACGAGCACATCACCTGTTCGATCAATAATTTTAACCATATCACTTTGATGAATGGAACTTTTTACTTGCGAATATAAATCATAGTGTTCAAATGCTGAAGTCTTAATTCGTTTATAACCATATGTCATAAAACGGTTTTTAATCGTTTTTATAATTTGTTCGTGTTGTTGATAATCTTTGACATTTTCATCATTCATTTTATAATTGGTATACAATTTCGTATTGAGCCACCTTTCAGTCTTTCGCTTTAACACTTTACTAGGGTGAAGTTATCTATTACTATAATCCTAGCTGAATAAAATGTCAACATACTTGGAGGAGATTTTTTTATGTTTGATTATCATATGCACAGTAACTTTTCGGCAGATTGCTCCGTGAAGATGGAAGATATGGTTAATGGTGCAATCAGCAAGGGTCTAACCGAGATCTGCTTTACAGAACATATTGATTATGAGTACCCGGATAAAAACTTTATCTTCGAATTTAACCTCGATGAATATGATAAAAAGGTTAAACAACTACAACATAAATATCAGGATCAAATAAAAATTCGAAAAGGGGTTGAAATTGGTGTTCAACCTCATCTTTTAGACCGATACAAAACATTAATGGATCAGGAAACATTTGATTTTGTTATCTGTTCCATGCATACAACGGATAAAAAAGGGTTGCATGCTGGTGATCTCTTTACAGACAGAACCATTGATGAAGCATACCGCATCTATTATGACGAACTACTTTATTGCGTGAAGAATTTTAAACAGTATAATATTCTGGGTCATCTTGACCTTGTCAAAAGATATACCATTGACAATCCATCAACACATCATTTTCGTGAAATCATCAGTGAAATTTTTAAAGTAATTATTCCCGATGGTAAAGGAATCGAACTGAATACATCAGGAACCCGCTATGGATTACCAAGTGGAATGCCGAGTAAAGATATCCTTGAACTTTATCGCCAATATGGCGGTGAACTCATCACACTAGGTTCTGATGCACATCGTGAATCTGAACTGGCTTATGAATTTAAGGAATCTTTAATATTACTTCAATCGATTGGCTTTAAAGAGATTGCGACATTTTCACAACAAGAACCGACCTACCATTCAATCTCAGCATTGCTTCACCCTTAACCACTATCTATTTTATAATATACGAAGAGAGGTCCATTCTTTTTGAATGAACCTCTCTTTAGTCCATTCTTTTTGAATGAACCTCTCTTTAGTTCATTCTTTTTGAATGAACCTCTCTGTATGATATCGCTCTGGACAGCATAAATTTATTCTACTTTATCGATCGTAAAAATCTTACCTGGATTTAATATGTTTTGTGGATCAAGTGCTTGTTTCAAAGCTTTCATGACTTGAATTGCATTCCCATGCTCAAGTGACTGATATTTCATCTTACCTACGCCAACTCCGTGTTCTCCCGTGCAAGAACCCCCACGTTGGATCGCATATTCTACGATTTCACGGTTGAATTTATCGGCTGCCGCAGTTTCCACCTTATCACTGGGATTGATCATCAATAGAACATGGTAATTTCCATCCCCTACATGCCCTACAATCCCACCTTCGAGATGATATGCATCAATCTTTTCTGTCGCATGTTTTATCCCTGCTGCTAGCTCAGATAACGGTAAGCAAACATCCGTAATCATCATTTCCTTACCTGGTGAGCTATGAATATATGCATATGCTACATTATGACGTGCTTCCCACAATTTATTTCGAGAGCGGGTATCTTTTTCAAATTGAAATTCCTGACAACCAACTCCAGACATAATCGTTTCTGCAAATTCGACATCTTGCGCTAATCCTGCTTGATTACCATGAAACTCCATAAATAATGTTGGCTGTGTTGGATAATCTGTATCACTAAATCCATTTACTCTTTCCATTGATTCCGCATCTACAAGCTCAATTCGAGCGATTTGGATGCCTGCCGATAAAATATCAACAACAGCGCGAACAGCTTGTTCAACCGAATTAAAGGATGCCCTCGCAGCTACCGTTGTCTCTGGTATACCATAGACTTTTAACGTCAGTTCGGTAAAAGAACCTAATGTTCCTTCAGACCCAATAAATAATCCATTTAAATTATAGCCGGAGGACGACTTGATTGCTGCATTACCGGTATGCATAATGGTTCCGTCAGCGAGAACGACTTCAATATCTTTGACCTGATCACGCATAATCCCATAACGAACGGATGTTGTACCACTCGCATTTGTTGCCGCCATCCCCCCTAATGTTGCATCTGCTCCAGGATCCACAGAAAAGAACAGACCGTATTTTTTCAATTCCTTGTTTAATTGAGATCGTGTAACACCTGGCTGAACTCTAACCGTAAAGTCTTCTGGTGATATTGATATAATATGGGCCATTAAAGTAAAATCAAGGGATATCCCACCAGAATAAGGAATGACATGTCCTTCCAAGCTCGTTCCTAATCCAAATGGTATAACGGGGACTTTTTCTTTCCGCGCTATTTTCATCACTTCACTCACTTCTTGGGCACTAATCGGATACACAACGATATCTGGAAGACTAGGTGTATGATAGGACTCGTCTTTACTATGGTGTTCTAATGTGACTGGATTCGTCGTTGCTCGATCTTTAGGAAACACCCTTAATAACTCGTCTATATAGACCGATTTCCTCACCTCTTCGTTTGTTGTTTCTTTCTGCCCTTTATTTTGATTCATCAAAGTTATCTGTCACCGCACCGATTGAAGAACACGAAACATTATGGGCGTATTTACCTAATACACCGCGCGTAACCAATGGTGGCGCGATCCACTCTTTTCGGCGTGCCGCTAATTCTTCTTCAGATAAATCGACAGACAACTCTTGTCTTTCGGAACAAACCGTGACGATATCCCCTTCTTTCAGTAAAGCAATCGGCCCACCGGATTGAGCTTCTGGTGCGATATGACCCACAACTAAACCATGTGTACCTCCTGAGAATCTACCATCCGTTAGGAGTGCTACTTTTTCTCCTAATCCCTTACCGACAAGAATCGACGAGATTGATAGCATCTCCGGCATACCCGGGCCACCTTTAGGTCCAACATACCGAATAACTAACACATCGCCTTCATTGATCTTATTCTCTGTAACAGCTTCAGTAGCTTCTTTTTCAGTATCAAATACACGAACCGGCCCCGTATGAATGTCTACAGAGACACCAGATACTTTTGCAACGGCCCCACTCGGAGCCAAATTCCCTTTCAGAATAACCAATGGACCGTCTTCACTTAATGGTTCATCCAATGGAGTTATGATTTCTTGTCCTTCTTTAAGACTTGGAGACTCCGTCAAGTTTTCCTTGACCGTTTTTCCAGTTACCGTTAAACAATCACCATGGAGGTAGCCACCCTCTAATAGCAGTTTCATCACGGCTTGTACCCCACCAATATCGTGGAGATCTTCCATCACATATTTACCACTCGGTTTTAAATCCGCAATATGAGGTGTTTTCTTCTGAATGCGGGTAAAATCATCCATTGTTAAATCAACATCAATTGCACGTGCAATTGCGAGTAGGTGTAATACTGCGTTTGTTGATCCACCTAAAGCCATTACAACAGTAATCGCATTTTCAAATGCTTCTTTTGTCATAATATCTTTTGGATAAATTCCTTTTTCCATTAAATTATAAAGTGCATGTCCAGCTGCTTCACTGTCTGCCTCTTTTTCGTTAGAAACGGCTGGGTTTGAAGAACTTCCAGGCAAACTCATGCCCATTGCTTCAACTGCTGAAGACATCGTATTGGCTGTATACATCCCCCCACATGATCCAGGTCCAGGACATGCATTACATTCAATCCGTGTTAGCTCTTCATCATCAATAAGTCCATTGTTGTGTTGACCAACACCTTCAAATACAGACACAAGATCAATTGATTGTCCATCAAGTTTTCCAGGAGCGATCGTACCGCCATAAACAAATACAGCGGGAACTTCCGCATGAGCAATACCAATCATACATCCTGGGATATTCTTGTCACACCCACCGATTGCTACGAATCCATCTAAGTTTTCGCCACCAATAACGGTTTCAATTGAATCTGCAATTACTTCGCGACTTGGCAGTGAATAGCTCATTCCTCCCGTACCCATGGAAATACCATCAGAAATCGTAATTGAATTAAAAATCATCGGAAATGCGCCGGCATCTGCTGCACCCTTTTTCGCAGCAACCGCTAGATCATCTATATGTATGTTACAAGGAGTCACTTCACTCCACGTACTGGCAATCCCAACCATCGGTTTCTTGAAGTCTTCATCTGTGACACCTACCGCTCTCAACATCGCTCGGTTTGGTGCTTTCATTGCCCCTTCACTAAATACTTTACTATTAATTCGCAAATCTTTTCCCATGATCTATCCACCTCTTTCATAAAATTTATTATACTACAATTTTTCTATACTTCAATGTTTTCTTTCAATTGAGTTAATGGCAAATACATTGCCATTCTTCCTAAATAAATTATAATGGAGGTGAGAATGCATTATATTTGATCAAGAATAGAGGGTATTGTTTATGGCTGAAAATGTCAGTGTTGATTATTTAAAACAATTTAAAGTTGAAATTTCCAAATTTATCATGCCATATAAGTTTGCGGTAGATGAAATAAATACAAAAATCAACATTTTGAAAGAGGAGTTTACTCATCTTCATGAATATAATCCAATTGAACAGGTGAGCTCCCGTGTAAAGACCGTCGAAAGTATTCTTAAAAAAGTGAATCGAAGACAAATTGATCTCTCTTTAGATGTTATTCGCGAGGAAATAAAGGATATTGCTGGAGTCCGCGTTACGTGTGCTTTCACTTCTGATATTTATAATATAAAAGAAATGATCGAAAAACAAAAGGATATTAAAGTACTGGAAGTTAAGGACTATTTTAAACATCCAAAACCGAATGGATACCGTAGTCTACATTTACTCATTGAAATCCCTATTTTCTTGTCAGAAAGTGTGGAATACATTCCCGTCGAAATTCAAATCCGTACAATCGCAATGGATTTTTGGGCGAGTTTAGAACATAAAATATTTTATAAATATAATAAAGGGGTTCCACAAACACTCCTTAATGAGCTCAAGGAAGCGGCTACAGCTGCAACGGAATTAGATGCCAAAATGGAGCGATTAAACAAGGAAATTAATATGTATAAGCAAAAAGATATAGATGAAGGAGACTTCATTCAAGTTGATCTAGAAAATGAACAACTTGAATTACCCCTGCAACTATTAGAATCCCTGATCGAACGAAATAAGAAACAGTTGCAATAGAGCGACCGATTCATTTCTTAAATCAATGAATAAGTCTGAGATGAAGCAAAGTTAATGATGTGATCAGCTTTGCTTCTTTTTTGATAACCAGTGACATTTCTTCAAACTTCATATTGCGTCACTTTTTCAATCGATGCTTTCACATATAAGATGATTTGTATGATTAAGGCAACCAGTACAACCCAAGCCCATATCGACAACACTCCGACTTGAAAGGTATATAAACTATTGGGAATGGAATAGGCCATATGATTATGAAACACTATGGTAAAGGCATAAAACATTCCAAACGTGAAATTACGCGACCATTGTGTAATATGATAATGAAAAATGCCTTCATTCCAACCATATAATCGAATCCGACTAATCGCCCGCACCACCTCAGTGCTCTCGATGAGAATGACGAGTAGAAAAACAACCAACCAGAAAATGCTTATCGATAATGATGTAAACATCCCTGTTGTCACAATCGCTAAGCCCGTAATTGAAAGTGCACCATGGATGATACAATTTGTATTTGCCCAGTTATCCGCAAGTGTCCAATTCTGCCTAATCAGATAACCTTTTATCATCTGAATAATACCCAGTATATAAAATAAAAGACCTAGAACGATGACCCCGATGATAAAGTATGACGGAAACTGAAAAAAGGCATTGTTTAATAGGATAATGATTGATTGTGTACCGACTGTCGATAATAAGACTACCCCGTGAACCCCATACTCCAGTTCCTTCCCTATAAGACGCTTAAAATTATGAAAGCAATTCACTAAAAAGAATAACCATAATACTGTATTCAACAAAGCTATTGCCTGTGTCATAATTAGAATTTCCGGAAAGTACCTTAGCAACACATTACATAATACAGACACCCCCGCAATCCATGTTCCAATAGTAAAGGAATCAACTGGATGCCGGAGATAGGGTATTAAAAAATCACGGCGGAAGAATTGAATCGATAGCTTAATATAAATGACCATCCATACGATCAGTAGAATAAAGGCTAAATACTTTCCTAGTAAAATATCAAGTAAAGGAAATGCTTCTACTGCTCCCATTAAAAAAATCCCATTTGCCATAATAATGGCACCTGATGCTGGTTCTATATTTTTATGATAACGCTCAATATCCACTCATTCTTCACCCTTTATTACTGTTCTTTTTGATGCCATCAGGGGTTGTTTACGAATGGCGTAGCTTTACCTGTCAACTGTATAAAAGGCTATTTGAGATAATCGATTAATGATGGATCATATTCTTCAATATGTAAGTCTGCTTCAATGGATTCATTTCGAAAAGAACATGTTTTCAGTCCAACCGCTTCGGCAGGCATTAAATCCAATTCAGAATCACCGATTGCCCAGTCTAACGCATACTTATCCTGAACATATTGATATGCCCCTGTTTCCTCATTGACTGTGAATCCTTCCTCATCGATACAAACAATTTCGGCAAAATAATGGACGAGACCCCATTCTTCTAATAATTCTTGTGCTGATTCAGCATCTCGGCTCGTTACAATGACATTTACCTTTGCGGCAGCAAGGATCTCTTCTACCCCATCAAACAGAGGATGATTTTCATCTGTTCGCTCATTGTTCAACGCATGAAACCGTTCTTGATCGGCTTCTAAGAATTCAAAACGTTCAAACACCTCATGTGCGGGTCTTTTCAGCCAGAGTAATGCTTCATCTCTATGAATCGTTTCCCCATGCACTTCCTCATATATCACACAAAAATTATCTACCGTAGACAAATAGGTATCCACGATAATTCCATCTATACCCCAAAGTAATCGCAACTATATTCTCTCCTTTAAGCTTCTAAGCTAATTCCAAGTACCTTAATCATACGCCCGCATTCAACAACTAGCAACCCGTTTACACCAAGTCAGATTCGATCAATCCCCTCTGGGCAGGCATTAATCCCCTTTCTCTTATTTTTTCATCATAGAATCGATTAAATGTTGTGGTGAGTTTTCAAATAAAGAAAGGTATTGCATCAAATGCTTGTTAGGAAATAGCTGTTTACGAATCTCCTTTGCTGATAAGCCCTGTGCTCGTAAATCTAGCACTTTTCCTTGAAGATTTTCTAAATACTCCACTTTCTTCTCAATCCTATCCCGCCCATTATGCATGATACCTACATGGGAGCAAATATAGGTATCAAAGTCATAGGTTAAGATTTCTTTAAGAGAACGAATAATCATTGGTGCGGATTCAAAGGAAAACATACTCTTCGGGGTCCCTTGTACATATAAATCGCCACCAAACATCCACCTTTTTTCCCGGTTATATAAAGCAACATGATCATGAGCATGTCCTGGTGTATGAATTATGTCCCACGTATATTGTTTGGTTTTAAATAGATGCGGTAATGTTTGCGGTTGAAATGCTTTTCTACTCCCCCAAAACGCTCGACGATAAAGAGGGATCTTTCCGTTCTTTTCACAGTCGCCAACTCCGTATTCATGAATATAAATAGGCGTTTTCTTATGTTGTTGAATCCAGTGTGCAAGTCCCGTATGATCTTCATGATGATGCGTTAAGATAACTTCTGTGAATTTCCAATCAGTCAATAAGCGAATCAGATCGGCTCGTTTTGTAGTCGGTCCTGTGTCGATGAGTAGCCCATCGATCATAAAGATCGATACCTTCAGTTTTTGTCCTGCCAATGAAATAGTTAATTGTGCTTGAAGCATATCTTCAAATGATTGGATTTTCAATGATTCCCCTCCTCATCAGATTAAAGCTTTTTACACGCCTAAATCTAATCCATACGAAGTATTCTATTATATACGCCTGATAACCATTCATCAATAGAGTAATCCATATAATGACTAGTCTACTCCCCAGAGTGATTGCGTAAGTCCGCTTAACACGGTATCATTTAATAGAGTCAATTTCATAATTGCAACAATCCACCATGCGGTTGTAAAGGAACCAATACAACTGCATGTAGTGGCGATATAGCAATGAAACAGTATTATGAAATTGATTAAATAAAAAAGAATTTAATTAGAAAAGGTGATCTATATGCGTGTTGCTATATTTGATTTTGACGGCACATTATATGAAAAAGACACATTTAAAATTTTAATGAGTCATTTAAAACACCATCCCGTTTATCAAGACAATTACAAACCATTTTTCCGGGGCATTTTGCCACGGTATCTAGGCTATAAAATGAAAATCTATCCGGAGCAAAGAATGAAGTCACAGTCGATGCAACTCTACTTATCAGCCCATCACCAATTAACAAAAGATCAATTAATAACATACTTTGGTGAAGTGAAAGAAAAAATGCAGGCCGGATTTAATCCCCAAGTTGTCGAAAAATTAAGAGAACATATTCAAGATAATATACATGTCATGCTTGTTTCAGGTGCTTTTACATTATTTATTGAAGAAGTAATTACTGGATTTTCTTTTGATACGATTATTGGAACTGAAATCCCATTTAAGGGGGAAGCGATTGACTATGATAGAAAACTAGATCATATTAACGGTTCACGTAAAAAGGATAAAGTTCATGAAGCCTTGCAAGGTCAAAAAATCGATTGGTCAAATAGTTTTGCATATGGTGATAGCTACTCCGATCTCTCTGTTCTTGAGCTCGTTGGCCATCCTGTGGCGGTTAGACCTGATGCTAAACTTCATTCTTTGGCTAAAAAGAAAGGCTGGGAAATTATTTAACTCATAATTTACTTCTCGTTTTGTTTAAAAATATTTTACCTTGGGTATATATGACAATATAAGCACATATTTAAAAAGGAGTTGTTATATATGGCTAAATTAATTATTGGATCTTACTCAACGGAAGAAAACGCCATAAATGCGATCAACACTTATGAACTCAAAGGTCATGAGGCTAAGAATATTACTCTTTTAACAAATAGCAGCCAGCCAGAAAAAATAGAAAGTAAAACAGATGTAAATGTTTCCAGTATTTCAGATGATGTGGAAGAATCCACTGATTTATTAACTAAAATTAAACGTTTCATCATAAATTACCCTGATATTGAGCTTGATACGATTGAAAAACTAGTCAATTTTGGCTTATCCAAAGAACAGGCTGAAAGGGCTTTAACAAAAGTTCAAGCGGGAAAAATAGTCGTTCTTGCAGATGATGAATTAAGAATGGGACATGAGACCTCTATTGAACAGGCTTCTTCACTTTAATACAGGTGGCATTCACTAACTGAGGAGAACAGGTGATTGCCATCTGTTTTCATGTCTGCTCATCCATTTTAAAAAACGTTCGTATCAAATGATAAGCCATGGTAGATGTAGTATAATTGAATTGTCAAAAGATGAGAGGAGCTGTATATATGGAGTCATTAAAACTATTTAGTTATTCACGCACTTCAACCTTAATCTTGCTAAAGAAACTAGATGAAAAAGTGTGGGATAAGCAACCGAGTGGATTCTCCAACACCATCCGCTGGAATGCCGGTCATGTCTATTCCACTGCTGAGGATTTCTTAGCTGATGCAGATGCTCAATTCAAAAACCCATTACCTGATTGGGATCAACTCTTTTTAGATGGAACACGGCCAGCTGATTGGCCGGAAGATGTTCCTTCCGCGAAGGAAATTATCCAAGCTCTTGAAGAGCAAAAGGAACGAATTGAGCTTTTCTTCAACGATAAGCTTGATCAGAAGGCATCGACTGTACGTGATGTAAATGGGACATTATTAGATAAGGTCGATTCTTCCTTGCAGTTTGTAACCTGGCATGAAGGCATTCATCTCGGTGTGACGAACTCACTTGGGAAAGTACTAGAATAAATCACAGGCCCTTTTGAATAAGGGCCTTTTCTTGTGCTTTATAAGGCATTTGATAAGCCCATTTCAATGCGACAAACAAGATCCACCCATCGCCTCAATAGGTAATCTACCGTTATCCTCCTACAATCCCTGTTAAGCCTTCACCCATGAGACCAAAGATAATTCCGCCTACAAAGAATACAATCGGTAGTGTCCAAGCTAACCCTTTCGAGTAACCAGCGACTTTTTGAAGACCGATTGCGGTTAAAACGAGCTTCCAGATGGAGAACACTTCTAGATTAGCAAATAAGACACCGAGTCCACCGCTCGCATTTAAAATGCCACCTAAACTTGTATAAAACACGCCTTCTAAATCTCCATAAAGCATCGATAAGCCACCATTAATAATCAGTCCAAACACTGTAATCAAACTAATATATGTATTCATTGAAAATAATTGTCGAAAAGAAACGGTCACTTCAACGATTTTTGAAATGAGAAAGAATACGGCACTGACAGTTAATACGCCTAATAACGGCCCTAGTACACCACCGATAATTGCACCGTATACTTTAAATGTATCAGAAAGTCCAACTAACTCTTCATCCACTTCCATACCCGAAAACAAATCTACTTCCCGCATATTTAACCAAGATCCAATGATGAATAAAACAACAATTATGCCCATCGCTCCCCAAATCATTGGTCTCTCTTTAATCCGTCTAAATTGTTCGGTTGGGCTTGTAATCATACCGAACAATGATGGTTTTTCTATTTCTTTATCGCTTGACACATTATCCGCCTCCTCTAATTATAAAATAAGCAATTACTCCTAAGTCAATCACATTCCAATGAATAGTACAACTTATTTTTTAGCTACTCGTTTCTTTTTAATCGATAGGAAATCCATAGATAGATCGCCATTCCAAGAAAGGGTATTAAAGCGCCAATGATTAACTGGGTTTCATATTTTAATGTT
>DATGSG010000041.1:0-33862 GCA_035302925.1 Virgibacillus sp.
TATGATGATCATGAACAGGTGTAGCACGATGTCCACTTAAATTAAAATAGGAATGATTGGTTAATGTAAGTGCTGTCGTTTGATCGGATTCTGCTTCATAGTCAATGATCAGTTCATTGTCATTTGTTACGGTATACGTAACGCTGACGTCAAGATTGCCATGATATCCACCTTCTCCATCTGGACGAAAATGGGTTAGACGAACACCGACTTTTTCCGTCGTTTGGAAAGAAGTTGCTTGCCAGACGACTTGATGAAATCCACCTGACCCACCATGAAGATGATGGGGTCCTTCATTTGCCTCTAAGCTGAACTTTTTTCCTCCGAGTTGAAAATTACTATTTTCAATGCGCCCGGCAACCGGACCGATAAGGGCACCGATGTAATTTGGATTGTGTTCATAGTCCGCTACATCCTTAAACCCAAGCACAACATTTTCGAGTACACCTTGTTTATTCATTACGCTAATGTCTGTTAGGATGCCACCAAAATTTAAAATGCTCACACGCATCCCGTGTTTATTCGTTAATGTGAATAATTTCCACTTTTTATGAACGTCCTGTACATCGATATGCATTTATTTTACCTACCTTAATGAATTTCATAATCCCTATTTATAGCTATATCCGCATAGCTGGTTACGGCAATTATGAAATTCACTTATTTAATGTATTGATAAATCGTTTGCTCGCATCCTTATCCTTAAAGACGTCGGCATCTTCCAACACACGGGTGAATTTTTTGCCAAGTTCCTTTTCAATGATCATATCGACTTGTTTTTCAGTTAATTGGTCTGGATAGATTTCCTTCATGTGATTCGCCCAATCTTGATGATAGGGAGCGACATCGTCCTTCTCTTGTAGTAAAAATTGTTTGATCTCTGCTAACTCCGTTTTCAGTCGAGCAGGTAAAACAGCAAGGCCCATGACTTCAATCAATCCGATGTTTTCTTGTTTAATATGATGAACATCCCGTTTCGGGTGAAAGATGCCGGTCGGATTTTGTTTATTTGTCCGATTATTTCGCAAGACAAGATCAAGTTCCAAGAGATCTCCATTCATGCGAGCGATTGGTGTAATTGTGTTATGCGGCGTGTCGCCTGTAAATGCTTGAATATGAGCTTGTTCATCATCATAATTTTTCCATATACCTAAAATATGCTCGGCTGCGGCGACGAGTTGTGCTTTGTCTTTACTTTGCAATCGGATCGCTGCCAAAGGCCATTCAAGGACAGAGGCAGCTACATGGGTATATCGCTCCAATTCAAAGGTGAAATCAGTTGCTGCCCGAGTCATCGCAAATTCATAGTATCCAGCTTGGTAATGATCATGACTTAGGATCGAGCCACCAACAATCGGTAAGTCGGCATTTGAGCCAATGAAATAATGTGGATAAAGCTCAACAAAAGTTAATAAGCGAGCAAAAGCTTCTTGATCAATCTTCATATCACGGTGTTTCTCAGCGAACAAGATGCTATGCTCGTTGTAATAGACATAAGGTGAATATTGAAAGTACCAATTTTCGCCACCTAAGGGAACCTGAATAATGCGGTGATTTGCTCGTGCAGGATAGCCCGTCCGTCCTACATAACCTTCATTCTCCATGCATAAGGGACATTTTGGGTAATTGATCTCCTGTTTAATCGCACGCTCGCGTTTGATTTGTTCTGGATCTTTCTCAGGCTTGGACATATTGATCGTGATGTCCATATCGCCATAGATTGTTTCCGATTTGAAATGGATGTTTTTTCGAATGCGGTTCATTTGAATATAGTTACTATTTTTACTAAGTTCATAAAAATAAGTTGTCGCATCCATCGGACTTTGTTCATATTTTCTTTGAAAAGTTTCATTGATGATGGATGGGCGTGCGATCAAACAATTCATGATATTGGCTGAGAGGATCTCCTTATCATCAAACACATCGGCAATGATTTCCGCATCAATGGCATAGGTGATGATCTTCTCTACTAAATTTGGAATCGTATCATCTGCTTGTTCGGTAACCTGTTCAGGGTAGGATACAAGATTTAAGAGACCAAGGATTTGATTGCGTGCATAGACCTCATCCGCTCTTTCGATTAAATGATGATCGATTGCTTGTTGGATCAACCCAGCGATCTGCGCATAAATCATGTCGCTTCCACATCCTTCTCATAGCCATGTGGATGATTCACATGCCAATTCCACGCATCTTCAATTAGTGTTTCGACGGATGTCCTTGTTGGGTTCCAACCTAGGAGTTTTTTCGCTTTCGCAGAACTGGCAATTAACACACTCGGATCACCTGCACGACGATCACCAATTTGTACAGGGATGTCTTTCTTTGTGACGGCTTTCGCTGTTTCGATCATTTCTTTTACTGAGAAACCTTGACTGCTTCCGAGATTAAAGATATTGCTTTCTCCATGTTGAGCTAAATAATCAAGCGCTAATAAATGAGCGGCAATTAAATCCTCAACATGAATATAATCACGAATACAGGTGCCATCTGGTGTATCATAATCATCTCCAAAGATTGAAATCGAGGCGCGTTGTCCAAGTGCTGTTTGCAGAATGATCGGAATCAGATGTGTTTCCGGTTGGTGATCCTCGCCAATTTCGCCTGATTCTCGGGCTCCAGCAACATTAAAATAACGTAAAGACACATAATTGATCCCGTGCGCTTGTTCACACCACTTCATCATTTTTTCCATCGCTAGTTTTGTTTCGCCATACGCACTTGTTGGCTCGGTTGCCATATTCTCCGTAATGGGCACGGACTGTGGTTCCCCATATGTAGCAGCGGTTGATGAGAAGACAATCTTTTTAACTTGATATTCGGTCATGACTTGTAATAAAACTTGTGTTCCATACAAATTATTATCATAGTATTCGAGTGGTTTTTCCATCGATTCTCCGACGAGAGAACTCGCTGCAAAATGCATGACCGCATCAATGGGCTCCTTTTCAAATACGGAGCGGAGAAATGTTTGATCACGAAGGTCCCCTTCATAAAATGTTGCTTGTGGATGGATTGCTCCGTCATGACCGGTTTGTAAATTATCAATGATGACGACATCTTTTTGTTGATCGATGAGTTGATAGACGGCATGAGAACCGATATATCCTGCCCCACCTAATACGAGTACACTCATTTATAACACTCCTTTTGTAATTTCCTTTGCACCGTCGCCAATGTGAGCCACATAAAATGTCGCGTCATAACCAATGGCTGTATGATACGCTTGATTCACATTGATCTTGAAAGATTCGATCTTGTCTTTGTCAACAATGGCAATCGCACATCCACCAAAACCTGCACCCGTCATGCGCGCGCCTAATACACCATCTTGTTCCCAGGCAGAAGTGACGATTGTATCCAGTTCGATTCCAGTTACTTCATAATCATGTTGCAGGGAAATATGGGATTCATTCATTAATTTCCCAAAGCCAATTAAATCGGTTTGTGCTAATGTATGTAATGCCTCAATCGTACGTTGGTTTTCATAAACAGCATGTTTCGCGCGTTTTTGATTCACTTCGTTTGTAATGAGGTGGCGATGTTGTTCGAATTGTTTATTGGTTAAATCACCAAGACTCGCGATGTCGAGTTCCTTTTTTAAGTCAGCTAATGCTTGATCACATTGGGTGCGACGTTCATTATATTTTGAACTTGCAAGTGTTCGCTGTTTATTCGTATTGATAATAAGGATCGCATGATTTGCTAAGGCGAGTGGTGCATATTGATAAGCAAGTGTTTGGGTATTTAAATGGATGGCATGATCTTTCTTTCCTTTACCAATCGCAAATTGATCCATGATACCACTCTGGACGCCAATATATTGATTTTCGACTTGCTGCCCGATTTTGATTAGTTCTAGGTTATCGAGCGAAAGTGAAAATAGACGGTCTACCAGAACACCCGTCACCATCTCGATGGACGCTGATGAAGAAAGTCCAGCTCCATTCGGGATATCACCGTAAAATAAAATATCCATTCCTTTGGAGATTGAAGCGCCATGATCACGGATATAGCTGATGACTCCTTTAGGGAAATTTGCCCAATCATCTTGCTCCAGATACGTTAGATCATCAAGCGAGCATTCAATGATCCCGCTGTCTGGGAAGTTCATCGAGTAAAACCGTAATCTTCGGTCAGTGCGTTTATGTCCGAGCGCATATGTCCCAAAGGAAATCGAAGCAGGGAAGACATGGCCCCCATTATAATCGGTATGTTCACCAATGAGATTAATCCTTCCTGGAGCAAAAAATGCTCGTGGATTTTGTTTTGCCTGAAAGATCGTTTGGAATTTATCATAAAGATGTTGTATCATTATTCTACCACCCCTGGTCAAATTAGTGGAACTGTTCCGTTTATAAGTGGATTATTCAAACTTAATAAATTAACTTAATTAAGTGTACTATCAAGTCATAAAAAGAGCAAAAGAACGTGCTCTACAGGAAAAAGGAAAGCGATCATTCGCTCATTCGGATGAATCTTAAAATAGGAGGAGTCATAATGAAAAACGTACGTTGGGGAATTTTAAGCACAGCAGGAATTGCACAAAAGGCACTACTTCCAGCATTTGGACGAGCTGATAATGCTGAGGTTGTCGCGATTGCGAGCAGCCGTTTGGCAAAGGCTGAAGCGGTTGCACATACATTTGGAATTGAGAAGGCATATGAGGGATATGATGCACTACTTGATGATCCTGATATTGATGCCGTCTATATTCCATTACCAAACCATTTACATAAACAGTGGGTGATCAAAGCCGCGAAGAAAGGGAAACATATTTTATGCGAAAAACCAGCAACCATTCATGCGGAAGAGTTTCGCGAAATGGAAGCTATATGTCGGGAACATGGGGTAATCTTTATGGAAGCGTTTATGTATTATTTCCATCCGCAACATGATCGGGTGAAAGAAATCATTGATTCTGGTGAAATTGGCGATGTGACTTATATGCAGGCAGGTTTCACCTTTTATTTAGATGAAGAGAAACGCGCAGATAACATCAGGATGAGCGAAGAAAAAGGTGGTGGCAGTATATATGATATCGGTTGCTATACGATTCATTCACTGCGAAATATATTGCGGGCAGAACCAGAATCCGTTCATATTCATGCTGTTATGGATCCGGTTTATCAAGTTGATACCGATGTGGAAGGCTATTTGACTTTCCCGAATGGAGTGAGGGCTACCTTTCAATCCAGTTTCAGCCTGGCGTTTAGGAATGAATATCGCATATTTGGGACAGCAGGGAGCATTACAGTCCCCCGTGCCTATCGTCCAGACAACCATGGTGGAGAGGGGATCATCATTATTGAAAAATCGGGAAGCACACGGGAAGAGACGATCAATAGTGACCAGTATAAAAATCAAGTTGAACATATATCTGAAGCCATCCTGGAAGGAACTCAGGTGAAGCACAGTGAAGTGAACACATTGAATAATTTACGCGTTATTGATGCGTGTTATGAATCCATTCATAACAATAAACGGATCGATATGTGAGAAGCAACTTTATAAATCATGCTAAATAAAGATCAGCAAAAGCGCCGGAAGTTCGTTTATTAACCAACCAGCTCCATCTGAAATAAAGGAGGCAATCATGTGCAGCGTTATTCACGTATCTGGATCTATATGATCAGTGCCCTCGTTTTTATGATTAGTGTCACGGGGATGATTTATTATGGTTATAAAACCTTTTATTTTGATAAAGAGCCTGTTGGAACGACTCATTATACGGATCATTACGTCCTCATTTCGGAGGAGATGGGTAATGATTATTGGGAGTTAATTGAAGCGGGGGCCCAGCAAACGGTTGCTGAAAACAGCGGGATTTATCTGGATTCGATTGCACCTGAAAAAGCAGATAATGATCAATTGCTGCGCTTATTGGACCGGACCATCTCGATGGGTGTTGATGGCATTATCACGCAAGGAGTTGAAGGCGAGCGATTTGTTGAACTCGTACAAAAAGGAACAGAACGGGGTATTCCTATTTTAACGATTGATAGTGATGTCCAAGGAAGTGAGCGAAAGGCCTATATTGGGACAGATAATTTTTACGCTGGTCAATTGATGGCCCAATCGATTATCGAACAGACGACAGATCAGCAGTTTGTAGGGATTGTAATGGGACGGGCTGATTCGATTAACCAGCGAGAGCGGTTGGCAGGATTGAAAGATGGAATTCAATCCAATGATCAGATTCAGATTGTCGGTAATATGGACTCGAATATTACCCGAATTGGAGCAGCACAGGCAACGTATTCGCTCATCAAGAAATACCCGAAAATTACAACATTGGTTGGAATGAGCGCTTTGGATGGGGTTGGAATTGTCGATGGACTTGGTGAAATTGCCCCAAATAAAGAGGTTTATATTACAGCATTTGATGTGTTGCCGGAGACGTTAACCTTAATTGACAAAGGGAAAATTGCTGCCACGATCTCGCAGGATCCAGAGGAAATGGGGAGAAGGGCGATGGAAGTCATGCTAGACATCAAGCAAGAAGAATATGTGGAGGGGAAAATCTTTACGACGACTGAGATTATAGATGCAGCAAAAGTGAAACAACGAGGTGAACAAAAATGAAGACGATCCGTGGTAAAATACTTGTTTACTTCCTCGTCTTTGTCGTCTTGTTTCAAATAACTGCAATTTCCATCTATGTGAGTTCGAATGAATTAATGAACACCTATGATGAGAGTTTTCAGCGTTTTTTACGATTGAATGCCATTTCCCAAAAGTCAGATGAATTGTATGCCCGAACGAAAATCCTGATCGTTGAACCTGAAGCAGAAAATGAAACAGCCTATTATGATGCCAAACGCGAACTGGAAGCGGAAAAGGAGGAACTTGCTACTGACTTCCATCATATTGAGGAAGTTGATTTAAATAATTACCTCCATTTAATCTCCACCTTTATCCTCGAAAGTGAGCTTACGATTGGCTTTCATTTGCGTGGAGATATTGAGCAGTATACGTATCATTTAGAAGAGTCGCGAATGGCTGCCGGGTATATTCAGGAATCAGCTCTTGAATTAATTGATGTTGAACTGACCGCTTATCAATCTTTTTATAAAGACCTTCAACTACGCAATGATTATTTTTTATTGTTTATCATCTTTCTCTTTATAACGACGATTATATTGGCCGTCTTCTTTGCCCTATGGTTTTCAAATGGGGTGACAAGGCCGATCAGTAAATTAGCTTATGCGGCTAAAGAAGTGTCGGCAGGTGATCTACTAGGAGATCAGGTTACTGTAAAAGGTAATGATGAACTACGTGTATTAGGAGATTCATTTAATCAGATGCGTTCAAGTATCCACGGGCTAGTGGAAGAAATTAAAGACCAATCTGAATTGGATCAATTGCTGAAGGAAATGGAATTAAAACATTTACAAAATCAAATTAACCCCCACTTCTTATTCAATACATTAAACACGGTTTCCAAAATGGCCTACTTGGAAGATGCACAATCAACATCCGCTTTAGTCGATTCGATCGCCACCTTACTCCGGCACAGTTTAGGGGAAATTAATAAAAGTGTCCGTTTGAGTGATGAAGTGGAAGTGGTTAGAGAGTATTTTCGTATTCAAAAAACCCGGTTTTCGGAACGAATCCAATTTGATGTTCACATAAATGAAGCGTGCTTGGATATTGAAGTACCTAAATTGACCTTACAACCGCTGATCGAAAACGCCTTTATCCATGGGATTGAAGAGCGCGAAGAAGGCGGGACGATTTCGCTGATTATTGATGAAACGGAGGAGCATGTTTTTGTTGAGATCCATGATAATGGGGAAGGAATGACAGAAGAAAAAATTGCGTCATTACTGACTTTTAGAGAAAAGGAAGAGGACCATGTCGGTCATTCAACCGGGATTGGTCTAGCAAATGTCATTCGCCGATTACAATTATTCTATCAACAAGATCATGTTGTCGAAATCGAATCTGAAGTTGGGAAAGGGACGAAAATCCGGCTCATCTTGCCGAGACGATTGATAAGGGGGGAATAGGAAATGCGCATCTTAATTGCGGATGACGAGTTATTGGAAAGAAAGTCGATGAAGAAGTTCATTGAAACTAATTTCTCCAATATGAATGTAGTAGGGGAAGCGGTTAATGGTCGCCAGGCAATTGAACTCGCGGAAACCGCCCAACCTGATATTATCTTTATGGATATTAAAATGCCTGGCATTAATGGCTTAGAAGCAATCAAGCAAATCAACGCGAACTATCCCGCCATTAAATTCATCTTAGTTTCAGCTTATGATACATTTGATTATGCGAAACAAGCGATGGCGTTTGGGATCAAAGATTATATTTTGAAACCAGGAAAGAAGGCGGAAATTGTTAAAGCATTGCTCCGTGTGGAGAAGGAACTGAGCGAAACGTCCCGAATACATAAGGAAAAACAACAATCTGAGCGACTACTCAAAGAGAATGTGGTGTCAAAGCTGATGACCTATCCGGTTCAGAAAGAAATGATAACCTTCCATAAGCAATTATTCCCAGAAATGGTGTCAAGTTACTTTCTGATTGCCCGTGGAGATCTACAGGCAGGTATCCCATCCGTGGAGAATGGGCTTCAGGAAAATCTACAAGGTTCATGTACAATCTATCAAACCGGTGAGGTCACGGTCATCTATGTTGTTTCCTCGCAACAGATTTCGGCAGATGAACAATTACAGTATGCTACATATGTCGGGGAAGAATTCGGTCCGGATGTATATATCGGAATCGGCACGAGCCAAGTTGAAGTCGGACAATTACCGACCTCTTATCGGGAAGCATATGCAGCTTGTTTTCAATTGCAGAAGGAGCAAAGAAAGGCATATGGCTTTTGGGTTGAACAACAAGAGCGTAAAAATGTTGAGCTGTTGATTGGACAGCTTGTTCAACAAGTAGAACACGGAAATGATGTGAACGTACTTCAACAGTACAAGGAAATGGAAACCGATCTGGATCATGCACAACAAGAGAATTTGTATATTGCGATCCAAAATGTGCTTAACAAATGGAATCTATCTGTTACAAGTCATTCCATTGCCACGTTGAAAACAAGCCAGGATTGGTACCATTACTTGAACATCTGTTGTTTGAAGATTAGTGAATTTCACCAATCGAAACAGTTAATGTCTAAAGCAAAAACATATATTCAAACTCATTTTCATGAAGCGATGACCTTGGAAGAAGTGGCTGCAGCTGTTCAACTAAGTCCAAATTATTTTTCAAATCTATTTAAAACAACATTTGGTGAAACCTTTATTGAGTATGTGACACGGATCCGGATGGTGAAGGCGAAAGAGCTCATTGAAAAGAATGCCTACTCCTTAAAGGAGATTAGTTTTATGGTGGGGTATAATAATCCCAATTATTTTAGTCGTGTCTTCAAAAAACATTTTGCTATCTCCCCAAAGCAATTCCAACAGAATATCTTTGGAAAATGAATGAAAACGTAATAAAGTATAGGTTTCCGCTCACTTAAGTCGTTTAAAGTGCTTTATACTTAAACTTGAAAGCGCAAACAAATCAAAGGGGGAAAAAATAATGAAGAAGATGTATCGCTTATTCGGATTACTTATTCTTGTAATCGTGATGGCGGCATGTGGTTCGGATTCGGACGATGCTGATCAATCAGATAAGAACAAAGACAAAAACAGTGACTCTGGTGTCGTGGAAATCTTTAGCTGGTGGACAGGAGCAGGAGAAGAAGACGGGTTATTAGCACTTATTGATCTATTTGAAGAGACACATGATGATATCGAAATTGAAAACGCTGCCGTTGCAGGTGGTGCAGGGACAAACGCAAAAGCAGTTCTTGCGACACGTATGCAAGGGGATGACCCACCTTCAACATTCCAAGTGCACGGTGGTGCAGAACTGAATATGAGTTGGGTAGAAGCAGATAAAATGGAACCATTAAATGATTTATACGAAGATAATGATTGGATGGATAAATTTCCGGAAGAATTAATTGAACTTGTCAGTGATGGTGATGATATTTATTCGGTTCCCGTTAATATTCATCGAGGGAATGTGATGTTTTATAACATGGAAGTGTTTGAAGAGCATGATATCGAAGTACCAACGACAATTGACGAATTCTTAGAAGTGGCTAAAACGTTAGAGGAAGCAGGCATTACGCCACTCGCATTAGGGGACAAGGAGTCATGGACACCAACACAGATTCTTGAAAATGTGCTTGTAGCGGAATTAGGTACCGAAGATTATGGAAAGTTATTTGCCGGTGAAATTGAATTTACGGATGAACGTGTTGTCCATGCTATTGAAGACTTTGGTAAAATCCTCGAATATGTGAATGAAGACCATGCTTCACGGAATTGGCAAGATTCGGCTCAATTAGTAGCTGAAGGAGATGCCGCCATGATGAATATGGGAGATTGGGCAAAAGGGTATTTTTCAAATGATTTAGATCTAGAAACAAATATTGATTTTGGGTATTTCCCATTCCCAGGAACAGACGGTACATTTGCTGTGATTACCGATACATTTGGACTACCTAAAGGGGTAGACAATCCTGATGAAGTAAAAGAATTCTTAACATTCCTTGGATCTGTTGATGGACAGGACGTATTTAATCCATTAAAAGGATCCATTCCAGCAAGAATTGATGCGGACCCAGAAGAGTATGATGAATATGGTCAAGACGCGATGGAAGATTTTAAAACAGCGCAATTATATCCAAGTCTTGCTCATGGATCAGCAGCCTCAGAAGGGTTCCTAACAAAGGCGAATCAAGCGGTTAATATTTATGTTACTCAAGGTGATGTCGATAACTTAGTTGACGCCTTGCAAAATGCTGCACCAGAAATGTAAAAAAAGGATAAGACTGTCTTACAGAGACAGTCTTATCATCTTTTTCGGTGTAGACGTTGTTTGGAGAAAGGATTATGTGAAGGAATCGTGATCAAGATATAAAAAGACAAGCTTTATACATCCTTATATTCAACGCTTGTGAGCTTTAGCTCAGACGGTGTTTTTTTTAAGAGAAAGCTCAATTTAAGGAGGATCTACCTTGGGGAAAAATATACAAGTGAAGAAAAAGAAACGCATTTCAAAAGATCATTTGACGGCGATTGCTTTTTTGCTACCCTCCCTCATTTTACTTGCTGTGTTTGTGTACGGCTTTATAAGTTGGACGGGCTATGTTTCTTTAAGTAATTACAATACGATTGTACCTGACTTTTCATTTGCAGGTCTTAAAAATTATTTCTATCTATTTAATGATTTCCGTTTTCAAGCAGGCTTAAGAAACACGTTGTTTTTCACGATATTATTCATCGGTTCGATTGTTGTTTTAGGATTAGGTTTAGCTATTTTAATTGAACAAAAGATCAAAGGGGAAGCCGTTTTTCGCAATATCTTTTTATTCCCGATGGCTCTTTCTTTCGTTGTTACGGGGGTTGTTTGGCAGTGGCTATTACACCCTTCTACTGGATTTAATAAATTCCTCAATCTTTTCGGCATTCAACCGAAATGGTATACAGACACCAACATATTAGGTGGATTTGAATGGGGAAGCATTGAATTTGGCCTACCCGTTGCGATTATTGCGGTCGTTATTGCTGCTGTTTGGCAAATGACTGGTTTTTCATTGGCCATGTATTTAGCTGGTTTACGTGGAATTGATGATGAGTTACGCGAAGCCGCTCGAATGGATGGGGCGACAGAATGGCAAATTTATCGCAAGATTATTTTGCCGATGCTGATGCCGATTACGATGAGTGTCATTATTATGATGGCCCATATTTCATTAAAGATTTTCGATTTAATTTATGCGATGACAGGTTCAGGTGCGAATTTTGTAACGGATGTACCTGGTGTATATATGTTTGAAACAACGTTTAGAGGAAATTATTATGCAAACGGTGCTGCTATTGCCATCATTATGTTACTCTTAGTGGCCGTATTTATTGTTCCATATCTATGGAGTAGTCGAAAGGGTGGGAACTAATGGGGACATTGCGATTCGGAAAGATAACAAAATATATCGTTTTAATAATATGTGCGCTCCTCTTTTTGACGCCGATTTACGTGATTATTGTGACGAGTTTGAAACCTTTAAGTGAAGTCTCCTTAGCGACAATGTGGCATTTGCCAACAACAATCGATTTCGCTTCTTATCAAGAAGCCTTTGCGAACTTGGCGCCAAACTTTTTAAATAGCCTTTATTTAGTTATTCCCGCGACATTAATATCCGCTTTATTAGGGGCGATGAATGGCTATGTTTTATCAAAGTGGAAATTCAAAGGTGCCGATGTCGTTTTCATACTCATTTTGTTTGGGATGTTTATTCCTTATCAAAGTATTTTAATTCCGTTGATTCAATTTTTACGTACAATTGAATTATACAATACGATTCCTGGTCTAATTCTCGTTCATGTTGTCTACGGGTTACCGATTACGACATTGATGTTCCGTAATTTTTATGCGAATATCCCCGACGAGATGATTGAATCGGCTAAAATAGATGGGGCAAACTTCTTAGGGATTTTCCGTCATATTATTGTTCCTTTGTCGATTACTGGCTTTGTTGTTGTCGGGATTTGGCAGTTTACGAATATATGGAATGAATTCTTATTCGCCGTGACGATTACAACAGGTGATAAACAGCCGGTTATGGTTGCTTTACAAAACTTATCAGGGAGCCAAGTTGTGGAGTGGAACGTGCAAATGGCTGGTGCCTTATTAGCGGCTTTACCTACCCTTCTTGTTTATATTTTACTCGGAAAATACTTTGTCCGTGGCTTGTTAGCAGGTTCTGTGAAAGGATAAATGCTGATCATGTGAAAGATAAGGGGGAGAGACGATGGGATATGCGGTCGGTGTAGATATTGGTGGTACTAAGGTAGCGATTGCTATTGTGAAAACAACGGGTCAGATTGTCGCAGAGACCATACTGCCAACAGATATAACGATTCCACCGGAAAGCATGATCACACTGATTTGTGATCAGATTAGGGTATTGATTAATGATACGAAGCTGGAACAATCAGCTATTATCGGTATTGGGATTGGTGCACCGGGACCACTTGATAGTAAAAAAGGGATGATCACGAACCCGCCAAATTTAAGCAGTTGGATTGATATTCCGATTTGTGACATGATGGAAGAGAAGTGTTCCCTACCTGTTGTATTAGAAAATGATGCCAATGCTGCCGCACTAGCGGAAAAACGGCTTGGTGCGGCGATCGAAAATGAAAATATGACCTATATTACAGTGAGTACGGGAATTGGTTCCGGAATCATCGTTGATGGGAGATTGCTGAAAGGTCGGAAAGGCAATGCCGGTGATATTGGTCATATGGTTGTTGATCCCTCATTTGGACCATGTGTCTGTGGGCAATTTGGTTGTTTAGAATCGATTGCCTCTGGTACAGCAATCGCAGCCCACGGTTCAAAGATCGTTGGAAAATCATTAACAACAAAAGATGTCTTTCGATACTATGATCGGGGCCATCCAGAAATTGTCTCCTATATTGACCGTGTATTCACGGTACTTGGAATAGCTTGTGTGAATGTTATTAATACAGTGGACCCCGAGAAAATCGTCATTGGTGGTGGGGTATCTAAAGTAGGAGAGCCATTGTTTCAGGCGATTCGAACGTATGTCAGTCAATACGCTTTAAATGAAACAGGACGAAACACAGAGATTGTTCCTGCCAAATTAGATCAACAAGCAGGGGTCATTGGTGCAGCAGCACTTTGTTTCATAGACGAATAAATAAAGCATGAAGGAGAACGGTACATGGAACAAGATATTATCTTTTTAGCGCCCGCTTTCCAAGAGCGAATATGGGGTGGAAAGAAACTCCAATCCATCTATGGCTATGATATACCGCATGAACAGACAGGTGAAGCTTGGGTGATCTCTGCTCATGAACATGGGCCATCCTTAGTTCTAAATGGAGCATTAAAAGGAAAAACATTGCGAACAGCATGGGAGCAGTATCCCGCCTTATTTGGACAAGCATCTGGCGAAAGGGAATTCCCGCTTCTCGTCAAGATCATTGATGCCAATGATCGTTTGTCTGTCCAAGTTCATCCAGATGATACATATGCGCAAGAAGTTGAAAATGAACCATATGGAAAGACGGAATGCTGGTATGTATTAGATTGTGAAGAAAACAGTGAAATTATCTATGGACATCAGGCACAATCAAAGGAAGAATTTGAGCGGTTAATGGCTTTAGATCAATGGGATGAATTATTAACATATGTGCCTGTGAAACCAGGGGATTTCTATTATGTTCCAAGTGGGACGATCCATGCGATTGGCAAAGGAATCGTCATTTTAGAGATTCAACAAAGCTCAGATATTACGTATCGTCTTTATGATTATGACCGAAAAGACGCGGAAGGGCATAGGCGTGAACTGCATCTTGAATCCGCACTTGCCGTAACCAATTATCCGCACACCTCCAAAGCATTGGCTCATGTAGAAGAGAAAGTAGGAGACATGGAGCGTAGGGAGCTCATAAAAGAACCGTATTTTACAGTCGATCATTGGAAGATAAGGGGAGAAGTCACGCGAGCGGTCAAGGTTGATTATTTGCTTGTCAGCGTCATTGAGGGCAACGGTAAAGTCACCGTGAAAGAACAGACGTATTCCCTTCAAAAAGGCGATCATTTTATCGTGCCTACTTCGACAGACACCTTTTCACTAAATGGTACATTCGAACTCATTGTCGCTTATGAATAAAACACCATGAAAAAAGCAGCTCCTTTTGTGGGAGCTGCTTTTTGGATGTCTGCTTACTAGCGTTGGTGTTTAAGCACTGCTTCAATCGCTAAAGAAACGCCGTCATCTGCATTTGTTTTCGTGATATGTGTGCACGTTTCCTTAATCCGTTCAGGTGCATCACCCATAGCAACAGATCGTCCTGCACGTTCCATCATGGACAGATCATTAAAGCTATCGCCAACAACCATTACATTCTCCATGGAAATCCCGTGTTGTTTTGTATAAGCATCTAAAGCAATTCCTTTTTGTGCATTAATGTTTGTAATTTCTAAATTCCCTGCACCAGAAGAACTGACCGCAAGTCCTGATAGGTCCTGAAGCGATCCACGTGCCAGATCAAGAGAATTTCGGTTCATTGATGTTCCAAAAATCTTATAAATCGACTTGGCCTTTGTCTGTAGGAGCTCTTCATAGGATGCCACTTCGTGAATATAGCCCTCTTCAACCCGGCGCATAACTTCCGCCCGAATGATGTCGATCGGTGGCACTTGGTTGAGGTCCCTTGCTAATTGTGCAAAGATCTCTACTTGCTGTTCGACACTTTTTGTATACAGACGATCACCAATAAACAATTGATAATCGATTTCTTTTGTATCCAAGACGGAAGCGGTCTGCTCGATATCTTGTTCATTTATATACGTTGATGAGATCACTTGTTTATTTGTTTCTCTAACTTCTGCACCATTCAGGCAAATATAGGCGAGATCTAATCCAACTGATTTTACAGGATCGAAGGCTTCTTGGTAGCCTCTTCCTGTAGCAACCATTACTTGAATACCACTTGCTTGTGCAGCTAAGATTGTGTCCCGATTCTTTTTACTTACTTGATGATCAGGACCTAATAATGTACCATCCATGTCTAAAGCTATTAAACGGATCATGTTAGTCTCCTTTATGTTAATACGTAAGAATTAATGGTAGCAATGAAGGATATGATTATCAACCAACAAGCCTTATAATAGAAGTATCATCATCGTTTAGTTGAAGTGATTTGTGTTGATTCAAGATCAAACTGGTACACCTTTTAAGCGCCTGAACTAGCCACTGGGTGGAGCGCTCAAATGATGAATAAAACATCAGCGATCAGCAGGAAAGGAATGTAGAATGACTGAATTATTTATGATTATCAAGGAAATTATCTTACCGATCTTCATGATCATTATGTTTGGTTTTGTGTTGCAAAGGAAGTTTAATTTACATGTTCAAACATTAGCCAAAATTAATATTTATTTACTTGTCCCCGGATTTATCTTTGTAAAATTATATAGCACAGACATTTCCATTCAGTTATTTGCAAATATATTTCTCTTTTTTATTATATATTGTGTGATTCTATTTATTACTGCCCAGCTTGTTGGTAAATTGATCGGCTTACGAAAAGCTAAGAAAACAACCTTTACAAATAGTGTGATGTTTTTTAATTCGGGGAATTATGGTGTACCTGTCAATGATCTCGTCTTCCATAGTGATCCATTGGCAATGTCTGTTCAGGTCATTATATTAACCTTACAAAACATCTTTTTGTTTTCATATGGGATTTTTTCATTAGCTTCTATAAAGGTAGGAAAGTTGAAGGCGGCTCTCGGCTATTTCAAAATGCCTGTTTTATATGCGATGCTAGCAGGGGTGTTTTTAAATATGTTCGCTGTACCGATCCCCTCCTTTATTTGGGTGCCTGCGAATTATATAGCGGATGCCATGATTGCTTTTGCGCTATTTACATTGGGGGCACAAGTCGCCCAATTAAAATTTCTCTCGGGCTTGGCGACTGTGTATTATAGTTTGTTTTTACGTTTAATCAGTGGTCCATTGATCGCTTTAGTCATTCTTCTCTTGTTCCGTGTTGAAGGTATTGTCGCACAAGCTTTGCTCATCGGTTCAGCGATGCCAACATCCGTAAATAGTGCGGTAATTGCACAGGAGTATGATAATGAACCTGAGTTAGCCGCCCAAATTGTGTTATTTTCTACTTTATTAAGTGTGATTACTGTTTCTGTTTTTATTTATTTAGCCCGAATCCTGTTTTAGCTGTTGCAATAAATAAAAGGTAATAGTATGATTAATCGTATACTATTTTTAAAGTAAGCTTATGAAAGTGGAGCGTGTCAAAAGTGTACAGAGCCGTTAGCTTCTTGTAAGTGTATAAAATGAATATTTTGATAATCCTGAATATATAGTAGAGGTGTAGTTGATGGAAAACGATTCATTTCGAATTGAAAGTGATTTCTTAGGTGAAAAAGAGATTCCAGAAGAAGCTTATTATGGGGTACAAACACAGCGTGCCCATGACAATTTCCCCATTACAGGACATAAAATTGATGAGCATTTAATTAAAGCATTAGGAATTGTGAAAAAATCCGCAGCTCAGGCGAATATGGAAGTGGGTCAGTTAGACGAAGAACTTGCGAAGCCGATTATTGCAGCTGCTGAGGAAGTGCTCACAGGACGATTCAACGATCAATTCATTCTCGATCCAATCCAAGGTGGTGCGGGTACATCAAGTAATATGAATGCCAATGAAGTGGTGGCGAATCGTGCGCTTGAATTAATCGGAGCTGAGAAAGGTGATTATGAAAAGATTAGTCCTAGTACACATGTGAACATGTCACAATCAACAAATGATATCTTCCCAACGGCTAATCGGCTCGCAATGATTACGATGTTAGGTAAATTACGAACGCAAATGGAACTCCTTTATGAAGCATTTATGACAAAGGCGAAAGAGTTTTATCCCATTCTTAAAATGGGAAGAACTCATTTACAAGATGCGGTTCCAATACGACTTGGCCAAGAATTTGAGGCCTATGGAGCAGTGTTGAAGCGAGATATTGAACGTATTCAAGATGCGGAGAAATATCTGTATGAGGTGAGTATGGGCGGAACGGCTGTCGGTACGGGACTAAACGCGGAACCCATGTATATTCAACATGTGATCAAGTATTTACGTGAAAATAGTGGTCTTGATGTAAGAGGAGCGGCTAATTTAATTGACGGGACGCAAAATACAGATGCGTATACAGGCTTGTCAGCAAGCTTAAAAATTACGATGCTCAACTTATCAAAGATTGCGAATGACATCCGCTTAATGTCATCTGGACCGCGTGCTGGATTAACGGAAATTACCTTGCCATCAAGGCAGGCAGGTTCTTCCATTATGCCTGGAAAAGTGAATCCCGTTATGGCAGAAGTCATCAATCAAATTGCCTTCCAAGTATACGGAAATGATCATACCGTTTCCATGGCTTCTGAAGCGGGTCAATTTGAGTTAAACGTCATGGAACCGGTCTTGGTCTATAATCTAAAAGAATCTATTAAAGTAATGACAAATGGGATGGAAGTATTCCGTAAATATTGCTTAGATGGAATCACGGCCAATGTTGATCATCTTGCTGAGGTGATGAACAATACAATTGGTATCATTACAGCGATTAATCCACATATTGGTTATGAAAAGGCGACAACGATCGCAGAAGAAGCATTTGAAACGGGAGTGCCAGTTCGTGATATCTGTGTTGAAAAGGGCTTTTTATCTGCCGAAGATTTAGATAAAATCCTTGATCCTTATGGGATGACAGAACCAGGCATTTCAGCAGCAGAATTATTGGATAAAAAACTGATCGTAACGAAATAAAGAAAACCTGCTCTCACGAAGGAGCAGGTTTTTTTGTGCGCGGAGATAAAAACCACATTCAAGAGTGAGTTTCATAAACGTGGAATTTATCCGTAAACAGGTATAGAACGTAATAATCATTCATTTATGTAGTAGAAAGTCTATTTTGCTCCCGATCAGAATATATATATAAGGCTTACTGATTAGTCAGACTACATTGACAACTCAGACAACATGTTTTATGCTATAGGAGAAAAGATGTCGACAATCGACAGTTGGTTCGTATTCATATGAACCACATGGGTCATGACAATCCATATTTATAGGCAACAGATAAATATTAATTGTCACAACCTGCTGCGCAAACGCTTACAATATAGAGAGCATTGCGAGGAATGGGTAAGCGTATGTTCGATTGCTAAGAATTTGTTGAGAGGTTCGAGGAGGAGGTATTTTTATAAACGTTCGTTAATTATGTGAGAAGGGATGGGATGTTATGTTAACTTTTCCTATTTCGGAATATCAAGATCGGGTATTGAAAACGAAACAACGGATGGCAGAGAATGGGGTGGATGTGCTGCTCATTACAGATCCGGCAAATATGAATTATTTATCCGGGTATGATGCTTGGTCTTTTTATGTTCATCAAATGCTAGTCGTTTTCATTGATGAGGAACAACCTTATTGGATTGGTAGAGGGCAAGATGCAAGCGCGGCCCGATTTACAAGCTGGCTTGATGATAATCACTTATTTCCCTATGCGGATAGTTATGTGCAGTCGACAATTAAACACCCGATGGATTTTGTCTGTGACTTTCTTAAATTAAAAAGGCAAGATCAACGAACTATTGCTGTTGAACTTGACGCCTATTATTTCACTGCTCAATCATATCTATCTTTAGCAAAAGGGTTGCCAAATGCCACACTTCTCGATGGAACAAATCTGGTGAATTGGGTCCGCATTATTAAGTCAGATCAAGAAATAGCGTATATGCGAAAAGCCGCGACAATTGCGGAAAAGGCGATGCGTGTTGCGGTTGATACAATTGATGAAGGGGTCAGACAATGTGATGTTGTCGCTGAGATCTCCCATGCGCAAATTAGTGGTACAGCTGATTTTGGAGGAGATTACCCTTCGATTGTCCCCTTATTGCCGACAGGTGAGCGAACATCAGCTTGTCACTTAACATGGTCAGATCATGTATTTCAACAAGGTGATCCTGTTATTATTGAACTCGCGGGTTGTTATAAGCGGTATCACTCACCACTAGCGCGAACGGTCGTTGTGGGTACACCAACCGAGGAGATGCAATATATTTCAGACGTTGTGATTGAAGGTGTGAATACGACATTAGACATGATTAAGCCAGGTGTTACATGTGAGGAAGTGGAGCGGGCTTGGTCAGATGTCATTGCAACATATGATATTCAGAAAGAGTCGCGAATCGGCTATTCAGTCGGTTTAAATTACCCGCCTGATTGGGGGGAGCATACTGCAAGTTTACGACCAGGGGACAAGACTGTATTGGAACCAAATATGGCCTTTCATATGATTCCTGGGATTTGGCTTGACCATTTTGGGATTGAAATTAGTGAGTCCTTTCGGGTGACAGAAACAGGATGTGAAGTATTTGTTGATTTTCCAAGGGATTTGTATGTGAAGCCGCATATTCGTTTAGCATAATTACTTTTTCCGGTGAATAAACTGTAGCAGAAGCCTAGTAAAGGAAGAAGATCTTTTTAAACGACAGCATGAAAAGAAAGCGGGAAATAATGGTTTGTAAAGGAGAAGAGTAATTATCTAATGAATTTCATAATCCCTATTTATAGCTACATCACTTCGATATGTAGTTGTATTGATTCGATACAACTACATATCGAAGTGACATAGCTTGTTACGGTAATTATGAAATTCATTCATCAACAGCGAATAAAATTGTATATCATCCATGATGAACACGATGACTCCAATGGGTCTGTCCTCTCGCCCTAGGGAGGTTCAGACCTTTTTAAACCAATAAAATAGGAGTGAAGATCATGAGTGTAATCGCTGATATTTTTCCAGCATTAACAAAAGGCTTACAAATTACCATTACCGTTTTAATCGCATCTGCTGTATTTGGTTATTTTATGGCGTTTTTGGCAGGATTTTGTCGCCTCTCGAATAACTTGATCCTGCGGAAATTCACGGGATTTTATGTGGAAATCTTTCGGGGGACATCACTGATCGTCCAATTATTTTGGTTGTATTATGCGTTGCCGATTTTATTCGGCATTCATTTGGGCAATGATTTCTGGGTGGGTGCCATTGCGATTGGTTTAAATTATGGGGCGTACATGTCTGAAATCGTACGTGGTTCGATCCTTTCAGTTGCTAAAGGACAATCTGAAGCTGCCACCGCTTTAAATATGTCCGGATTTCAACGGATGCGGCTCATTATTTTCCCGCAAGCCCTCCGAATGATGCTGCCAGAGTTTGGTAATTATTTAATCCAAATGTTAAAGGCGACATCGCTTGTTTCTTTAATTGGCTTAACAGATGTCTTGTATTATGGGGATATTGCCCGGAGCAATGATTTATCAATGGCACCAACCATTTACTTATTGGTTCTTTTATTCTATTTCATCCTTGCACTTCCTTTGATTTGGGGAACACGTCGACTTGAGGCCTTTGCGAAGAAAGGGGTGGCAAGTCAATGAATGAGTGGAGTTGGGATGTGTTCTATGATGCGTTTCCACTAATTATAAAAGGCTTATGGATCACGATCGGCTTAACGCTTGCTTGTTTCGTATTTGCTTTACTTTTTGGATTTGTTTGGACATTCTTACGGAGAATCCCCATCAAGTGGGTCCAATGGATTGTAATCTGGACGATGGAGTTTATTCGTTCTACACCACCACTTGTCCAGTTATTCTTTATTTATTATGCGTTTCCAGTTGTGCCTGTCATCGGCATGACGTTAAGCCCCTTCACAAGTGCAGTACTTGGTCTCGGCATCCACTTTAGTACGTATATAAGTGAGGTTTATCGGTCGGGAATTGAGGGGGTTAGCAAGGGGCAATGGGAAGCGTCACAGGCCCTAAATTTCTCAATAAGGGAGAAATGGACGAAAGTAATTTTACCCCAAGCACTTCCACCAACGATTCCGATGCTCGGAAATTACCTAATCATCATGTTTAAAGAAGTGCCACTTGCTTCCACGATTGGCGTTGTTGGTATCTTAAGAATTGCCAATAATTATGGTGCCAAAACATGGGACTATGTTGAACCATTAACTATTGTTGCGATCTTATTCTTATTATTAAGCTATCCTTCTGCTGTACTCATTAAGAAGGTAGAGAAAAAGCTGAATCGGAGCTTTGATAAAAATACGGCACTAGAGAAGAGTAGCTGAAGAGGGAAAGGGAGGGAAAAGAAGTGACCAAAACCATTTTGAAATATGAGGATATTCATAAATCATTTGGAGAAGTCGACGTACTAAAAGGAATTGATTTGGACATTCAGGCGGCTGAAAAAGTGGCTGTTATTGGTCCAAGTGGATCTGGTAAGACGACGCTTATCCGTCTACTCATGACGCTTGAACAACCGACAGTAGGTACGATCATTGTCGATGGTAAAAACTTATGGCAGATGGAGAAGAAAGGGAGGCTTATCCTAGCAAATGAGAAACACTTGAGTCAAGTTAGGGGCGATATTGGGATGGTGTTCCAACACTTTAATTTATTCCCACACATGACGATTTTAGATAACTGTATGACAGCCCCCATTCAAGTACAAAAGGAAGACAAAACAACCGCCAAGAAGCGCTCCATTGACATGTTAGAAAAAGTGGGTCTCGGTGATAAGATCGATAATTATCCTGATCAACTTTCAGGAGGACAAAAACAACGCGTAGCGATGGCACGAGCTCTTGTCATGCGCCCGAAAATTATGTTATTTGATGAAGTAACTTCTGCACTTGACCCGGAACTTGTAGGCGAAGTGCTGGAAGTCATTCGAGAATTAGCAAATGAAGGGGAAATGACGATGATCCTTGTTACACACGAAATGGAATTTGCTCGTGATATTGCGGATCGCATTGTCTTTCTAGATGACGGTGTCATTGCCGCACAAGGTCCACCAGCTGAACTCTTAGGGAATACAGAAAATAAACGGTTGCAAAGTTTTTTACATCGCTTTAATAAATAAGCGATCGTTATTGATCGGTCCAAACGGCCGGATCAATTAAATGGGGTGGTTGCTTTCCTTTTAAGCCCGTACGTAAGTTTTTAGCAGCAAGTTCTGACATTTTTAGTTCTGTTTCATAAGTTGAAGAGCCAATATGTGGTGTCGTTACCACTTGTTTCATTGTAAGTAGGGGATTATCAAAGTCGAGTGGTTCTTTTTCAAACACGTCTAAAGCGGCGCCAGCGATATCCCCACGTTCCAAGGCAGCAATTAAATCGGTTTCTATGATCGTTTTACCTCTTGATCCATTAACGAAGAGGGCCGATTTTTTCATCAGTTGGAATTCGCGTTTCCCAATCATGCCTTCTGTTTCCGCTGTTAATGGAGTCATTAGACAGACGAAGTCAGCTTCTTGAAGTAAGGTATCCAACGTAGAATAGGTCGCATTGTATTTTTCTTCAGCTATCGGTTTCCGTGTGCGCGTATGGTACAGAATATCCATATGAAAGCCATTATGTGCACGCTGCGCAATGGCCTCGCCGATTTTACCCATGCCGATGATCCCGAGCTTCTTATGGTGGACATCGACACCAAAATATTGTGGACCAATGGCTTCGGTCATCCACTTTTTGTCTTTAACGAGCTGGTCTAATTCGGGAATACGGCGAGCGGCAGCAATCATAATACCAAAAATGGCATCTGCTACGGTATCCGTTAGTACATCAGGTGTATTTGTCGCCATAATGTTACGTTTGCTAAGTTCATCCATATCTAAATTATTATACCCAACAGAAATATTGCTGACGATTTTTAAATGGGGTGCTTGGTCAAGTAGCTCCTTATCAACAGGTAATTCAAGACCTATAATACCTTCAGCCTGCTGTAAAGCGCGCAAAAAGGTGGCATCTGTTTTCGGATTCGTATGTTTAAAAAAGGTGACATCAAATTGCTCTTTTAGCTGTTTAAGTACTGGTTCTTCAATACGATTATAAGCGATAACTTTCTTCTTCATAAAATGACCTCCCATTTTGATTGTGATCACTCCCTTAAAAATAGCTTTTTTAGAGGGAAGTGTCAACGATATTAATGTTATAGTGGGATGATTGGGATTATATTGACAATTCAAAACACGTCATTTATGATGAATATAAGTGAATGTTGAATGTCGACAATATAATATCGTACTAAAATAGTCGTAAGGAAAGTGGGAGACATAATGTGTGAGCAACAAGTGATTTTGCAACAACCTTTGAGTGAACTCATTGCCGTTCAGTTAAGAAAAAAGATCTGGAATAAAGAATTATTATTTGGAGAACGTTTATTGGAAACGGAGTTAGCAGAACAATTTGATGTGAGTCGAAGTACGATTCGTGAGGCATTAAGAATTTTAGAAATTGAGGAATTGGTCGTTAGTAAGGCACGTAAAGGGACTTATGTGGCTACGTTCTCAGAGCAAGATATTGCGGAGATTATTGAGCTGCGAATGATCATTGAATCGCGCGCCTTTGTACATGCTGTTAGGTCCATGGAAGCAGAGGATTTTCAAAAACTAGAGAGGATCACAGATGAAATGAAAAAGGAGGCTGAGCAGCAGAATTGGAATAAGTTATTTGATTTAGATATGGAGTTTCATAGTTATGTCGTTCATTTAAGTGGGAATTCACGGATTATTAAAATTTATAATTCATTACAAGTACAAATCAGGACCGTATTAATGGATCTAGATCAATACTATTCAAGCTTTCAATCATTTTATGATGAACATGTCGATTTACTAGCGGGATTAAAAACAAAAGATGTTCATATTGTTAAAGAGAAGGTCAATAAACATATTGAGTTTGTTGAGGAGAAGTTTCTAAGTGTAGCTGGATGAATATGAATTGAGGAGGTCTTTAAATGACAACGTTTGCTAACATTCAAACGCAATTACCTGGACCGAAAGCGAAAGCATTGCTTGACCGGAGGCATGAGATAGTTCCAGATGCCATTACGTATGGGGTGCCAACATTTGTAGAATCCGCGAAAGGTGCACTACTGATAGATGTAGATGGCAATCAATTTATCGATTTTGCGGGTGCGATTGGGACGATGAATATCGGGCATTGTCATGAGGATATTGTTGCGGCTTTACATGATCAAGTGGATCGCTACATTCATACGGGTTTCAATGTCATGATGTATGATCCATACATTGAATTTGCCGAGAAGTTAGCCAAACTGGCTCCTGGATCATTTGCTAAAAAGGTGATGTTCTTAAATAGTGGGGCTGAAGCCGTTGAAAATGCGCTAAAGATTGCGCGAAAGTTTACGAAGCGGCAAGCGATCGTGTCATTCTCAGGTGGTTTCCATGGGCGAACATTAATGGGGATGTCGTTAACCGGCAAAATCAAGCCGTATAAATATGAATATGGTCCTTTTGCTCCTGAAGTGTATCGGGCATCATTTCCGTATGCTTATCGTCGTCCAAAGGAGATGAGTGAAGAAGGGTATACCGCGTTTATCCTGGAACAATTGGAAGCGTTCTTTTTAACAGAAGTAGACCCAAGTTTGGTCGCCGCAATTATTATGGAGCCGGTGCAAGGGGAGAATGGTTTTATTATACCAGATCAAGCCTTTGTGCAAGGGGTCTATGACTTATGTAAGAAATATGGCATATTATTTGTGGCCGATGAAATCCAAACGGGTTTTGGCCGGACGGGTAAGTACTTTGCCGTAGAGCACTTTGGAATTGAGCCTGATCTCATCGCAATTTCTAAATCAATGGCTGCTGGACTGCCGATTAGTGGAGTGATTGGGCGCTCAGAAATTATGGATGCGGCAGGTGCGGGCGAGCTTGGGGGCACATATTGTGGGAGTCCATTAGGCTGCCGTGCTGGATTGGCAGTTTTAGAAGTGATGGAAAGGGAACAGATTAATGATCGCGCCATGGCAGTTGGGGAAAAGGTGATGGAGAGTTTTCAGGAAATGTATGAGCAGTTTTCCGTCATTGGTGATATTCGTGGGCTTGGTGCGATGTGTGCACTTGAATTTGTGAAGGATAGGGAAACGAAAGAACCTGACAAGGAACTGACTGAACTTATTTTAAAAGAAGCGCAAAGTCGTGGTTTGCTTGCCCTAAAAGCAGGTGCCTATGATAATGTGATTCGATTATTAATGCCACTTGTTATTCCAGATGATCAATTGAATGAGGGGCTTGATATTTTAAGCGAGTCTATCCGTATTGTGCTCTCAAGAAAAGCAGCAATAACAACAGGTGCAAAGACAATACAGAAGTAAATGAGGAGTGGTTTTTAATGAAAAAACACGCAATGTATGTAAACGGACAATGGGTCGGTAGAGCTCTTGAAGAGTTAGTTGTCCATAATCCAGCGAATGGAGAGCAGGTTGGGTCTGTTCCTTTTGGTGGGGAGACTGAAACGACGGAAGCGATTGATGCAGCACATGAGGCATTTCAAACATGGTCACAAACGACACCCTATGAACGGGCAGGCTATTTAAAGAAACTTAATGAGTTGATACTTGATCATGTGGAAGAACTCGCGCAGTTGATGACGATTGAAATGGGGAAACCGATTAAGGAATCACGTGGCGAGGTAAAATATGGTGCTTCGTTTATCGAGTGGTTTGCTGAAGAAGGGAAACGCGTTTATGGAGAAACCGTTCCCTCTCACACGGCTAATAAACGGATGCAAGTATGGAAGAAACCAGTTGGTGTTGTGGCTGCGATTACACCGTGGAACTTTCCAATGGCCATGCTCACCCGAAAAATGGGGCCAGCATTAGCAGCTGGGTGTACGGTTGTCATTAAGCCATCAAGTGATAGTCCGATTACAGCGATTAAACTCGTGGAATTATGTGAACAGGCGGGTTTTCCAAAAGGAGTGATCAATCTCGTTACAGGTTCATCAAGCGAGATCGGCAAGACGATTATGTCGGATGGGCGTGTACGTAAAGTGACGTTTACTGGATCGACTGAAGTTGGTAAAACCTTAATTAGACAAAGTGCTGATCAAGTGAAGCGACTATCACTAGAACTCGGTGGTCATGCACCAATACTAGTTCTTGACGATGCGGATGTTGATGTAGCTGTTAAAGGGGTCATGGCTTCGAAGTTTAGGAATGCGGGGCAAACATGTATTTGTGCCAATCGGATTTATGTGCAAGCCGGTATTTATGACGAATTCGTGGAAAAGTTCACGGCATCGGTTCGTGATTTAAAAGTTGGCAATGGGTTGGTTGAAAATGTAGATATTGGCCCACTCATTAACCAAGCAGGACTCGATAAAGTAAGTGCTCAAGTAAAGGATGCTATTGAAAAAGGTGCATCTGTCGCGGTTGGTGGAGAAGAAATGCTTAAAGAAAAGGGAGTGTTTTACAAGCCAACAGTCATGACCGATGTAGATCAATCCATGCTCATGATGCAAGATGAAACATTTGGTCCAGTAGCACCTATTCAAAAAGTAGAATCTGAAGCCGAAGCAATTGCGTTGGCGAATAATACAACATACGGACTCGCTGCCTATGTATTTACGGAAAGTGTAGCCCGGGGGACACGCGTCATTGAACAACTTAACTTCGGGATCATCGGTTGGAATGATGGCGCACCTTCCGCAGCACAAGTTCCGTTCGGAGGTATGAAGGAAAGTGGTATTGGCCGTGAAGGCGGACATGAAGGAATTGCCGCCTTCGTCGAATCACAATATGTCTCCATCAGCGTAGAGTAAATCTGAAAGTCGCGCACTGATGGCGGTAAGTCGCGCACTGATGGCGGTAATTCGCGCACGACCGGCGGAAGTCGCGCATGACCGGCGGAAGTCGCGCATGGACGGCGGTAAGTCGCGCACCGCCGCCACAAGTCGCGCATGACCCGCCCACACAAATGCAGATATCTAATAAATAGGAAGGGGATATGTAGGAAATGATTGATCAGCTCATAACATGGCGTCGTAAGTTACATGCTAATCCAGAGCTTAGCTTCCAAGAGTTTGCTACTGCAAAATTTATTAAGGAGGAACTCGCACAAATTCCGAATATGGATGTGGAGATTAGTGTCGGCTATCTGACGGGTGTCGTGGGTACACTGACAAATGGTCCTGGGCCTGTCATTGCAATTCGGGCGGATATGGATGCCTTACCAATTCATGAAGAAAGTGAACATGAATTTACATCTCAGAATGCGGGTGTGATGCATGCATGTGGGCATGATGCACATATGGCGATTGCACTTGGTGCAGCGACCAGATTGAGTGAAGCGTTCCAAAATAATGAGCTGCAAGGAACGGTTAAAGTAATTTTTCAACCTGCAGAGGAAATGGCTGATGAATATGGTTCGACAGGTGCACCATATATGATTAAAGCAGGGGTGTTGAATGATGTCGATGCCGTGATCGCTCTTCATATGAGTCCAGAAAATTCGGTTGGTGAGATGCAAATTCATGATGGATACAGTATGGCTGCGGTAGATGTTTTTTCGGGGAAGATTAAAGGGACGGGGGGACATGGAGCATACCCGCATTTGGGGACAGATCCCATTAGGGTGTTAGCACAACTTTTGCCAGCGATTTATGGAATAACGAGTAGAACGATCTCACCTCTCGTTCCATCTGTGATTAGTATTGGTCAAGTGATCGCGGGTTCGGCAAGTAATGTTATTCCATCCGAAGTGGAAATAACGGGTACGATTCGTAGCTATGATCCACATGTTCAAGAACTTTTACGGGAAGAGCTGGGGACGGTGCTCATGGCAATTGAAAGACCGGGTGTTACAGAAGATATAAGTATCACCACAGTGGACCCCGCTCTTAAAAACGATCCCGGCATCAATGCGTTAATTAGAACGGTCATCACTGATTACCATCCGGAAATGACTATCAAGGATACCCCGTTTGGAATGGGTGGTGAAGACTTCGCGCACATGACAAACATCGTCCCCGGATCGATGTTCTTCCTCGGCTGTGGGAAACAAGACCAAAAGGTACGGAATCTTCATACGCCTACATTTGATATTGATGAACGTTGTTTACCAATTGGTGTTTCCATCCTAACGGAAACAGCTAAACGATTTTTGGGGGGATGAGCTCAATCATTGAACTACGTGATGTTTGGCAAGCGAAACAACGAATCAAACCAATTATTGAAAGCTCACCACTCATTTACTCACGCTCCTTGTCTGAACGGACTCAATCCGACATCTATTTAAAATTGGAAAACTTAAATGTGAGCGCATCCTTTAAGGTTCGTGGGGCGGCTAATAAAATACTGCATTTATCTAAAGAGGAACGGGCACGTGGTGTGATTACCTTTTCCACAGGCAATTTTGGACTGAGTGTTGCTTATGTGGCCAAGCGACTTGGAATAAAATCGGTCATCTGTATTTCAAAGCGGGTTCCACGGGAAAAGGTGGATCTTCTTAGGCAATCAGGGGCCGAAATTATCATCAAAGGAGAATCACAGGATGAAGCAGAGCGCGAATGTTATAAACGAGAGCAGTATACGGTTATTCATCCATTTGATGATACAGATGTGATTGCTGGGCAAGGTACGATCGGTCTTGAAATATTAGAAGATTTACCCGAGGTTGACACTGTCATTGGGGGATTATCTGGAGGAGGACTACATTCTGGACTTGGCCTTGTCTTGAAGAAGAGCTCAACATCGATCAAACTCATTGGAATTTCAACGGAAGCAGGTCCAACGATGTACAACAGTATCCAAGCTGGAAAGCCAGTTGTCGTCACGGAAGAAGATACATTGGCTGATAGTTTATTAGGTGGAATTGGTAGAAATAACCGCTACACATTCTCGATGGTCAGCCAATTTGTCGATGATATCATTCTCGTGAATGAAACAACGATCGCGAATGGTATGAGATTCATGCTGCAAGAACAAAAGATGGTAATTGAGGGGGCTGCCGGGGCCGGAGTTGGAGCGGTATTAGCAGGAAATCTAAAGTTAGGAGGGACGAATGTCCTCCTTATTACAGGTGGTCAAGTCGATCCTTCTGTTGTGCTGGGGTTACTAAATACAGAGGAATTATGATTTTAGAGGAGGTATTGTCATGAATTATATATTATTTAATCATGATATTGTGATGCGGGATCAGTTCGTAGATATTGAAGATCGTGGTTATCAATTTGGGGACGGGATTTACGAAGTGATTGGCGTCTACAATCGGATGCCAATGCTAGTTGATGAGCATTTGCAACGGTTAGAAAGAAGCGCAAAGGAAATCGCACTCAAGCTCCCCTACTCAACGGAATCTTTAAAAGAAAAATTACTCGAACTCATTGAAAAGAATGATCTTGTAGAAGGCATTCTTTATTTCCAAGTATCCCGAGGAAGTGCACCGCGATGGCATGAGTTTCCGGAGGCAGACACACCCGCTGTCACAGTCGCTTATACGAGATCAGAAGAGCGAATGACCGGAATGGAAGATGATGGGGGCAAGGCGATCACAACGGAAGACAATCGGTGGTTACGCTGTGATATTAAATCGCTTAATTTGCTACCAAATGTTCTAGCAAAGCAGAAAGCACATGAACAGGATGCCATCGAAGCAATATTTCATCGGGATGGTGCCATTACGGAGGCCAGTGCATCCAATGTCTTTATCGTAAAGGCGGGTGAATTATATACGCATCCTGCCAATCATCTCATCCTGAACGGCATTACCCGACAACAAATACTTAAAATTTCTGAAAAACTAAATATGACTGTCCATGAGAAACCATATGATCAAAAGGATTTAATATTTGCGGATGAAGTATTTATTACCGCAACAAAATTGGATGTGATTCCAATCATTCAAATCGATGATTCACAAATTGGGACCGGGCTGCCAGGACAGGTGACGAAAAAAATCGTAGATCATTTTCGAGCACTCATCACCGACTTAAAAAAGGAAGCACATCCATTTAAATAATGGGTTTTCTGAAGGAGGCGTTGATCATGACGTACACCGCATCATCTATTCATCCAACAATAGCGGAAATTAACCTCCAAGCTTTCCAACAAAATATTCGCGAACTCAAAAAAAGATTACACAAAACAAAATTGCTTGCTGTTGTGAAAACGAATGCTTATGGACATGGGCTGCTCGAAGTGAGCAAAGCGGCGGTTGCTGCAGGTGCTGACCAACTTGGAGTCACCTCTGTTGAAGCAGGTACATTATTACGTAATCATGGGATAAAAATCCCGATTCAACTGTTGAGTACGATCCTCTCCGAACAAGCAGCAGCTGTTGTGGCAAACGATTTAACAGCAGCTGTTTTTACTGAAAAATTAGCGCGAAAACTAAGCGGTGAAGCCGTGCTACAAAATAAAACCGTATCCGCCCATTTAAAAATTGATACGGGACTACATCGATTTGGTATCGCTCCGGAAACAGCCCAATCATTTTGTGAACACTGTTATCACTTACCCCATTTAAAATGGGAAGGCATTTATACCCATTTTTCCAGTGCAGATGAGGGGGATTGGGTGACAACAGAACAACAATACACGGTTTTTATTGATACAATTGCTCGTTTACGTCAATCTGGTTATACATTTTCGCTCCACCATGCAGGCGGATCCACGATTGCAATTGAAAGGAGTGATATGCATCTTGATATGGTGCGGCCAGGCATCGCATTATTCGGCTATCATCCTGCACATCGCCAACATAGTATGATTGAACTGAAACCCGTAATGAAACTAACGACAAATATCATTCATATTATGGAACTACCAGCAAACACACCTGTCGGATATGGCGGAAACTATCTAACAAAAGGAGCAGAAAAATTAGCGATATTACCAATTGGGCATGGTGACGGTTATAAACGTGCCCTATCAAATAAAGGGGAAGTATTGATCAACAGCCAACGTGCCAAGATCGTTGGCACCATCTCACTTGACCAAACCGTCATCGATATTACCGACATTCCCCATGTATATGAAGGGGACGAGGTTGTCCTCATTGGGAAAATGGGTGATGAAAAAATCACCGCCCAAGAAATAGCCAATTGGCTTGAAAGTATTGTTGATGAAGTGGTCTCAAGCCTCATGGAACGCATCACCCGAAAATATATCCACTCATAAAATGTAGTACTTATGATAGCATAGACAGAGAGAGTGGATTAAAGGAGGATACAATGAAGAAATTTAATATTGCCCTTATACCTGGTGATGGAATCGGCCCTGAAGTCGTTGCAGAAGGGGTTAAAGTATTAAAAGCGATCGAAACATTTGATGAAAAACTTGAATTTTCCTTTACTGAATTTCCATGGGGAAGTGAATATTATCTCATGCACGGAAAAATGATGGCACCCGATGGAATCGATAGATTAAAACAATTTGATGCCATTTATTTAGGAGCAGTAGGTTATCCAGGCGTCCCAGACCATATTTCCTTATGGGATTTACTGCTCATTATCCGCAAAGAATTCGATCAATATGTAAATTTACGACCGATAACATTGCTTGATTCCACATTAACACCGCTCAAGGAAAAGGAAAAAGAAGATATTGATATGCTCGTTATCCGCGAAAATAGTGAGGGAGAATATGCCGGAGCAGGTGACTGGCTCTTCAAAGGAAAACCAGAAGAAGTCGTTTTACAAACGGGCGTTTTTTCTCGCAAAGGTACCGAACGTATTATTCGCTATGCTTATGAAGAAGCGAGAAAGACAAATAAAACATTAACAAGTATTAGTAAAGGAAATGCACTAAATTATTCCATGGTATTCTGGGACGAAGTTTTTGCTGAAATAGGTACAGAATATCCGGATGTGAAAACTTATTCTTATTTAGTTGATGCAGCTAGTCTATATTTTGTTACCAATCCTGAACGATTCGAAATTGTTGTTACGTCTAATTTATTCGGAGACATTATTACCGATATTGGAGCTGCCATTACAGGTGGAATGGGGCTTGCTACTGGCGCTAATATTAACCCGGAGCGCGAATATCCTTCCATGTTCGAACCGGTTCACGGCTCAGCACCGGATATTGCGGGAAAGAATATTTCCAATCCAATCGCAGCCATTTGGTCAATCAGCCAGATGCTCGACTTTTTTGGAGAAGAAGTATGGGGTGAAAGAGTTCTTGATGCCATTAAGGACATCATCACGGACACTGATTATCTCACACCCGATTTAGGCGGCAAGGCAACAACCGCAGAAGTAGGCGACCGATTCGTTCATCTCCTGCAAAAAAATGCACCATAAACTCCAGGCAGCTGGAGTTTTTCCTTTTAATATTTCGCTACACGCACGTTGGAATAACGTTTTGGTCCATGAAATGAAAATAAACGATCAGAAGAGCAATTTTAGCCTTTTTACAAAAACCTTTGTCCACGTTATATTTAACAAAAATAAAAATATAAAAAGGAGTATAAAATGATTTTAAGAAGACGAACGAAACCACTGCCACTCGAAAAAATAGATGCCATCCTGCCACGGCTATCGCCTCGCTTTTATAATTTACCCGCACTAAAAAAAGAAAGTGCACAACGATATAAAGGATATATTGGTGAGAGAAAGGTAGATTATTTTCTCAATCAATTACCATCCTCGTTTCTAACCATTCAGGATGTTTGCTTGAAAACGCACGGAAAAGGGTTCCAAATTGATAGTCTCCTTATTTCACATCATGCTATTTATTTAATTGAAGTGAAAAATTACGGCGGAACGATCACCTTTAACCCCACCCTCAAACAGTTCACCCGCAACAATGGAAATCATGAAGAAGGCTTTAGTTACCCCCTCACCCAAGTCGAAAACACGCAACACCAACTCACAAATTGGCTACATGACCACCACTTTTATAACATCCCGATTTATTCCTTTATTGCCATAAGTGAACCGAGTACAATTATAAAAGTGGTTGGCGAAGAAAGTCAGATCGCTCAGTCAGTCACACATGGGGAGCATCTGCTCAAAAAAATACTGAACCTGGATAAGGAGATTAAAACAGACAAAAATACAAAATTACAAACAGGGGAAATTGGCCAAGCTATTTTGCGCGCTTGTGTGGAATTTGATATTGATATCTTTCGTAACTTTAATATTAAAATAGAAGACATCATGACTGGTGTACAATGCCCGGAGTGCAGTCAATTAGCCATGTACCGGGAGTTCGGAGTTTGGCAATGTAACTATTGCCAAAAACGCTCCAAATATGCGCATCTTAAAACGCTATCTGATCATTTTAGAATGGGTAACAAATCTATCACAAATAAAGAATGTAGGAAACTCCTCCACCTAGACTCCCGAAGTACAGCAACAAGAATCCTCAAATCAAGTCATCTTATCTACCAAAAAGAACATCGATACTGGAT
>DATGSG010000042.1:0-3936 GCA_035302925.1 Virgibacillus sp.
ACCGAGGGACGGGATTTTTTTGTCGTTAATTATTAAATAGGAGAGTGGATAAAGTGGAGATTTTACAGGATTTAGAAGCACGTGGATTAATCCATCAAACAACAGATAAACAGGGATTAGAGAAACATTTAAAGGAGGGGAATGTCACGTTGTATTGTGGGTTTGATCCCACAGCAGATAGTTTACATATCGGGCACTTATTGCCGGTTACCATGCTGAAGCGTTTTCAAAAGGCGGGACATCAACCGATTGCTTTGATTGGTGGAGGAACTGGTATGATTGGAGATCCAAGTGGTCGGGATAGCGAGCGCTCGTTAAATACAGCGGATACGGTAAAAGGGTTCAGTGATAAACTGGAACAACAATTGGGTCAATTGCTACAATTTGATGATGGTGAAAATGCGGTTAAGGCTCGAAATAATCATGATTGGTTATCAAGTATGACCATTATTGACTTTTTACGTGATACGGGGAAGCATTTTGGCGTGAATTACATGTTAGCGAAGGACTCGGTGGCTACGAGGATTGAACAAGGAATCACGTACACGGAATTTAGTTATATGCTTTTACAATCGCTTGATTTCTTAAAGCTATATGAACAAGAAAATTGTACGCTGCAAATTGGGGGCAGTGATCAGTGGGGGAATATTACAGCTGGAATGGAGTTTATTCGCCGCTCAACAGGTGAGGGTGACGATGTTAAAGTATATGGATTGACCGTCCCATTAATTACCAAGGCAGATGGTAGTAAATTTGGTAAAACAGCTGGGGGAGCGATTTGGTTAGATCCAGAAAAAACAACGCCTTATGAATTTTATCAGTTTTGGCTAAATACAGATGACCGTGATGTTATCAAGTTTCTAAAATACTTTACCTTTCTTGATGACGCGGAATTAGCTAGATTAGAACAAGAATCAAGCACGAATCCTGGTGATCGGGTTGCACAACGGCGATTAGCCGAAGAAATGACGCAAGCCGTTCATAGTAAGCAAGCGTTACAGCAAGCCCAAAAAATATCGGAGTCCTTATTCAGTGGGAATATAAAAGAATTATCAGTGCTGGATATAGAACAAGGGTTTAAAGATGTACCTACATTCGACACAGAGAAAGTTGATGCTGGTTTATTGGATTTATTAGTTTCCGCTTCTATCTCATCATCACGGAGACAAGCACGTGAAGATATTACAAATGGTGCGATTTATCTAAATGGTGATCGAATTCAAGATCTACAGTATACATTGACAAAAGGGGATCGGATTGATGATCAATTAGCCATCATTCGACGTGGGAAAAGGAATTACTTTATCATTCGATTTAATTGAAAAAAAGTGACACAGACAATCTGTGTCACTTTTTTTATGCTTCTTAATCTTCCCGTATTCCTTTGACACCCCGTCTTCCAAAAGCTACAATCCACACTTCTGTGCTAACTTTTATTCCCGACAATCTGCTTTGTTTACTTTTAAGAAGTGATACGTTATTATGTACCAATAGCGACAATCATTGTCCATGTTAATTACGCTATAATGAGTTGAAAAATTGAGGTGATTTAAATGCAAATGAAAACAGGAGTTGAACAGGCCGTGTATGCTATTCTTTTACTTCATTTGTTACCAGAGAGGGCAGTATTACCAGGAGAGGCCATTAGCGAACAATTGGGTACATCACCAACTTATTTTCAAAAAATACTACGTAAATTAGTTCGTGCAGATTTAATTTCCTCTGTGCCAGGGGCAAAAGGCGGTTTTAAATTAAAGAAAAAAGCGGGGGATATTCGGGTGTATGATATTTACCTTGCGATAGAAGGGAAGCAATCCATTTATTCTTCGAGTGGCATTTTCGATGATATGTTTGAATTGGAAAAAGAAAATAGATGCTGCTTATTAACAGATTTAATGGAAGAAGCTGAATCTGTTTGGAAAACCGTGCTGAAGCGTGAAACAATTGCGTCTCTACTGAATGAGCTTCATACCGATCGTTTTCAGGAAGAGGTTGAGCTTGTGCAAGAGTTAATTCATGAAAAAGCGGTTCTATAGGAAATGAATAGGGAGGGAGATATGGTGGATAAGTTTCAGTCACATCAAGGTTTTTCAAGGACGTTTAAAGAAAATAAATTAACACTTGGACTTCTACTCCCATTGGAGTCGTATTCAGGTGATTTCCCGGAAATGGACATAAAGGAGCAAATCACACTTGTAAAAAAGGCGGAAGATTTAGGATTCGCCTCTTTATTTGTGAGGGACTCACCATTGTATGATCCAAATTTTGGTGATGCAGGAATCATGTACGATCCATTCATGTTTCTTGCATATATAACAGCACATACTAATAAAATTGCGCTAGGAACCTCAAGTATTGTCACTACCTTACGCCATCCACTCCATACGGCAAAATCAGCTGCCACTTTAGATAGAATGTCACAGCAACGTTTCCTATTTGGTACGGCAACAGGGGATCGTCCGATTGAATTTCCTGCATTTAAAGTGGAGTATGATGATCGGGTGGAATTATATCAAGAGTCGATCGCCGTCATGAGGCAAGCATGGAAAGAACCTTTTCCCGAAATTCAAACAAGTAGAGTTGGTATGGCCGAGGGTGATATGGTTCCAAAACCAGTTTTAGCTGATATTCCCATTTTAGGAACGGGATTCTCAGGTCAAACAGTTGAATGGTTGGCGGAACATACAGATGGTTGGATGTTTTATGCACAAGAAGCTAATCGACAAGAGGAACTGATCAGTCGCTGGCACAAGGCGGCTGGCAGATTTAAACCATTTATACAACCTCTTGTGCTTGATTTAGCTGAGGACCCGTATACGGCACCAAATCCAGTTCCAATAAAAGTAGGATTTAGATCAGGTCATAAGTTTTTAATCGATTATCTCCATGCTTTACAAGAGATTGGGGTAAATCATGTGATGTTTGGTTTGAAATATGGTTCCAGGCCCGCAGAAGAAGTAATCCAAGAAATAGGAGAATATGTATTACCTCATTTTCCAACAATATATTAAAGAAAAGAGGAGAAAAAGTGATAAAAGGTTTAGATCGAATTAATGAGTTATGGAGAAAGCAAAATGAAGAAGGTTTATCAAGTAGTGAAAAGGAAGAACAAAAGGGATTGCGTGAAAACCATTTACGTCAAATTCGTGGACAGGTCCTTGATACCTTTTCCGGATTGACCGTGATCGATCCACTTGGAAAAGACGTCACACCTGAAAAACTTCGTAAAGAACAAGAAGACACCACCCGCAGATCAGATTAAAAACAGCTAGTAGAAGGGGCGAAAGTTAATGAGATTAAGTGTATTAGATCAAGCACCAATTACAAAAGGAAATACGGCAGCAGATGCCTTGAAAAAGGCAGAGGAACTGGCTATATTGACAGATGAATTAGGCTACTATCGAATGTGGATGGCAGAGCATCATGGGACAAACGCTTTTGCAAGCTCAGCTCCAGAGATAACGGTAGCCCATTTAGGGGCAAAAACTAAAAACATCCGTATCGGTACGGGTGGCATCATGATGATGCATTATTCCCCATTAAAAATGGCCGAAGTCTTTAAAACACTGAGTGCTTTTTCACCCGGACGGATTGATTATGGTGTTGGCCGTGCTCCGGGAGGGGATAACTTCTCGATTTATGCCTTATCTGAAGGACGGGAACCGATGGTGCACAATATGTATGAAAAATTTGATACAACGCTTGAGTTAATCAATGATGTGGTACCAACAGATCGTTTGTACAATAAAAATATTGCCACACCAGCCGAAATTGTATTACCAGAAGCATGGCTATTAGGTTCGAGTGGAAATAGCGCACGAGAAGCGGGACAGAGGGGTGTAGGTTATTCTTTTGCTCAGTTTTTCAATGGTGAAATGACCAGGGAGATATTAGATACGTATAAAAACAACTTTCAACCTTCTGCATTTATGGAGA
>DATGSG010000043.1:0-10155 GCA_035302925.1 Virgibacillus sp.
ATAAAGTCGAAAAATGTAGGTGGGATATATACATGCAATCATTTAAAAGAGTAACGGAAGCAAGTTATTTAACAGCGGGTAATGTTTGGAGTTATCGGGCGATCTTACGTTATTTTTACATACAGCATGAGCGTATGCGCGAGTTTATTTTTCCTGAGGAAATATATGCCTATTTAATAGAGTTACAAGGATTTAAAGATTATACCGAAGATGAGCTTCATCAGGATTTAGATCAACTTGTTAGGTGGAATAATTTAGTGGCACGGCAAGAAATGGGACGTTCGCGCACGATTGAAGAGTTTAAAAAGAAACGATTTCGTTATCAGTGTACACCATATACCGTAGAATTCGAACGCATGTTATTCGCGATGGAGAAGGGTGGAGAAACGTTCGGTGGTTCATTAGAAAGGAAAGAATTTGACCGACTCTATCAATCCTTACTAGAAGTTGATCATGCCCTTAAGAAGAATACGATTCCTACACCTGAAGAATGTGCTGGACTATGGAACGATCTCTTTACGCATTTTCGTTCGACGACGCAAAACACCTCCGATTATATTGCCCATATTAATAGTGAGGAAGCAGAAGAACGAATGCAGACGGAAGCGTTTCTTGTTTTTAAAGATCAATTTACAACCTATTTACGAGATTTTATTATCGGGTTACAACAGACAGCTTTGAAAATACAAGAACTAATTCAATCGATCGATATAACGATGCTACAGCCACTGATCAGTCAAGTGATTATTCATCAGCAAAGTATCCCACGATTTGAGGATGTAGGATTAGATGAAGAAGAAATCAGAGAGGATCAGGAAGAAAAATGGCATAGTTTATCAACCTGGTTTCTAGGTAATGAGCATAGCGAAAGTGAACTTGTCATGCTTGAAATGAGAACAAATGAACAAATACGACGAATTACGAGAGTTGTTCAGCGACTTGGTGAACGCCACCACTATTTTCGGAGTCGGAAGAAAGATTATTTACATTTGGCAAAATGGTTTGAATCACTGCCAGATATAAGAGAGGCACATCAATTATCTGCCATTGTATTTGGAGTTTTCCATACGCGCCACTTGTTTAGTGATCAGATCCCATCTGATGATATATACACTTCAATTTGGGATGAGCAACCAATTGAGCATGAAACAAAGCCTCGGATTCGTCATTATCGGGAGACGACCCGTCCAGGTGCTATTATTAGTCAGCAACAACGGAAGGAAGCGACTCGGAAAGCCCACTTATTAAATAAACAAATGGAACAAGAAACACTTGAGAAGTATTTAAAAGGAAATGAGATTCGTTTGGATCAACTACCCGTTGTTGAATCACATGTCAGGAAAATGCTCCTAAGTTGGCTAGGAAAAGCAATGGTTCGAAAGGATCGAACATTTAAAACAGAACATGGGCGTTTAGTAAAAGTTATTCTATCAAAGGATGAACGTGTTATATTGCGTGCTTTGGATGGAGACATGGAGATGCCGGCGGTTACATTTCAATTCATGGGAGGTGAATCTACAGATGAAGTCAAATCCATTTGATGAGAAAGCACAGAGAGGATTACGGTTATTAATGGAGAGGTTTTGGGTGCTACGAATGGAAGAACCAGAACTATACCAACTCATCCGGGAACGTGAACAAACAATTAAACGATATGTTGATGAAAAATTTGGTTTTGATTTAATTGTCCATCAGCATTTTATTAAACTAGAAAAAATTCCAGTTGAAACAAAAAGTTGGATGGGTATCCAAGATTTTCAGGAGCCACGTGACTATGCGATATTTTGTTGTGCACTAGCTTTTACCGAGGATCGATCTGTTGAAGATCAGTTTTTGCTCTCCGATATTTGTGAAGATATTAGAGACTTGTATCCAGGAGAATTCCCACTTGATTGGACAAATTATAACCATCGGCGCTCACTTGTACGTGTTATTAAACAGTTAGAAAAGTTATCCATCTTAATGCCTGTTGAAGGTGAAATTGATCAATTTGCCATGAATGAGGACCAAGAAGTTCTTTATGAAACAACAATTTATGCTCGGTATTTCATGCGTTCTTATCCTAAAGATTTATTTGAATTTGATACCGTTGAAGAAATACTAGCAAGTGAGTGGGAGCGTCATGAGGTAGATTCACGGCGAAAAAGAGTCTATCGGAAGTTGTTTTTTTCACCAGTTGTTTATCGGGAAAGTGAGGATGATCCGGACTTTGCTTATATCCGAAATTATCGTAATCGACTCCGTGATGATATTGAGGCTCATACGTTGTTTCGATTAGAAATATTCAAAAATGCAATATTACTAGTAGCTGATGATCGGAAGCAAGAGCTGACACTATTTCCTGATCAAAAGGCAATTATGGATGTGGCTTTACATTTTGCAAGTTATTTACGGGATCATATGGCAGCATATCCACCAAATGAATTTGGCAATATTCGGTTAACTCATGTCAGTCTTGAACAAATAATGAATGAATTACATAAGACTTATGGCAAAGGGTGGAGTAAACAATATCGCGAAGGATCAATTACGAGCACTACAAATGAATTGATCCATTTATTATCTGATTGGGAAATGCTGAGAGTAGAGCAAGTTACTAACGCCTATTTAATTAGACCATTAGTAGGGCGTCTATCTGGACACTATCCTAAGAAGTTCCTATTAAAGGAGGAAGTAGCAAATGAATAAGCAAAATAAATGGAAAATGAACCGAGCTGGATTGTTAAACTTTTGGTATTATGATGATGAGGTTTTTGAATTTGCTGATGGCAAGTTACTACTGCGGGGTAGTAATGGTTCTGGGAAATCAGTGACTATGCAAAGCCTTCTCCCGGTTTTATTGGATGGTAAAACATCATCTGATCGGCTTGATCCATTTGGTTCGCGGGCAAGAAGAATGGAAGATTATTTACTTGGTGAAAAGGAAATAGTCAATCGTGATGAACGAACAGGTTATTTATTTATCGAATATAAACGCGAGGATACAAATCAATATATTACGACAGGGATTGGACTGCAAGCACGACGCCATAAAACGATGAATTTTTGGGGTTTTATCATTACGGATAATCGCCGGATTGGAAAAGACTTTAATTTGTATGAGCATGAATATAATGCTGGTGAAAAACAACAAATTCCCTTATCAAGGATCCAATTAGAAAATCGTATTGATAGAGGAGGTTATGTTGTTCGAACGAGGCGTGAATACAGCGATCTTGTGAATAAATATATATTTGGCTTTGAATCAGCAGAAGCATATGAAGACCTCATCAAGCTACTCATTCAACTGAGAAGTCCAAAATTATCCAAGGATTTCCGACCAACCGTTATCTATGAAATTCTAGAAGCGGCTTTACCACCGTTAACGGATGAGGATTTACGTCACCTTTCAGATACAATTGAGCATATGGATCAAACCAAACAACAAATCGAACAGTTGGACCGCGAACATGAGGCATTAAAGAAACTAATTAGCCGATACCATAACTATAACGAATATCGCTTAGCAGAGACGGCACATCATTATCTAGAAATGAATAAACGATTTAAGAAGGAAGAAGCAACGATTCAGGAGAAAAAGCTGGCTGAAGAGAGTCTGAATCAAGAAATTAATGAATTATCGGCTCGAAATCGTGAATTAGACCAGGACTTAGAGGTCCTTCACATAAAGGAAAAGCGCCTAGCAAATCATGAGGTATGGGACTTAGAAAAAGATCGAACAAATGAACAAACATCATTAGAAGAAATACAGCACGAATCTAAGAAAAAGGATAAAAACCTGAATGAGAAAAAACGTCAAGAGTTAACAATAAAAGATGAACAAGATCACCTGATAGCGGCCATTGATTCAAATGAATCAGCTCTAGATAATATACTCATTGATATGGAAAATGATGCGGAAGCCACTTCATTCAAACAACATGCATTAAATGTGCAGGATTTTGAACGACATAAAAATGAGGATTATGATTTTACAGTTTGGGAAAAAGAAACCGATCATCATTATCAAAAGCTAAACACGATAAGCGAACAATTACGGGAATTTGAACAGAAGAAAGAACGGATGACTGAGCTTGATCACAAAATCGCTGCCACTCGATTAGAAATTGATCAGATGAAGCAAGAAAAACAAGATTGGCTAAAAATATTTGAAGAGGATAAACAGGCTAAATTAGCTGAGATCCATCGGTGGACAGAGCGTTATCCATTTTTTGTAGTGAGCGATGAATTAATACAACAAACATCGAGAAAGATGTCTAATTTATACGACTCCATAACGTATGAGAATATCCGTACACCATTCGTCATAGTGAATAATGATTTTCAAATGGGGAAAAACGAGAAGATTGCCACAAAAAGGAGTTATACAACAGAGCTAGAAAAGCAGATTGGAGAAAAACAAGCTCTATTAAAAGAATGGCAGGAAAAAAAGGACCCAGAACCACCCAATCAACAAGATGAAACGAAAGCGGCTAGAAAACAATTACGACAAGCGGGTCATTCGTTTATTTCCTTCTATGAAGCAGTAGAGTTTCAGGACCATGTACCTGAAGAAGTGCAAAATAAGATTGAAGCTGCCCTATTAGATACAGGATTATTGGATGCCCTCATAACATCGGAACAGACACCTATTAAACATGATCGGGTCATTCATCCCAAGCCAAATATGATGGCACATACATTGGCAGATTATTTAGTTTCAGATGTCGAGTTAACGGCTGAAGTATCGGGTATCGATGTAGATGAAGTGTTGCGGAGTATTTTAGTTGATGGGGAAGCAGATGAGTCAGTTGTGATGATCCAGGAAGATGGTGCCTACCAAATTGGCTTGTTGCATGGACATGCGGTGCCAGTAGAGCGGGTTCGATTTATCGGGAGAAATGCTCGAAAACGATATCGTGAAGAACAAATTGCTATCATTACATCCGAAATGGAAGAGTTAATGAATATAAAAGAACAAGTCCAGCTGGAAATCAAAGCGCTCGAAGATAACATCCAAACTGCTCAAAAAGCGATGGAAGTTTTCCCAATGGATGAGGATTTACAAATAAGCTTTAATGAGATTAAAGCAATGGAACTCCAAATTAAACAAATCGAAAAACTGCTAATTGAATATGACTTGGACATGCAACAGACACACAAAGTATTTCAACAGATTAAGCGTGGTTTAGACGCAGAAACGAGAGAAATAAACATCGAGTTTTCAATCGCCGCCTATCAAGAAGCAAAGATTTCGATTCGACGATACGAAAAAGATTTAAGTAATGTAAAGGCAACATATATCACATATCGAAATAATCAAAATAACTTGGCGCAATCAAAAATACGATTAAACGAACTTATTTTAGAAGTAGATGATTTAAACGGAGAATTAAATGTACTAAAAGATAAGGCAGAACGGATCACTAAAAACATTATTGCGATTGAGCAACAGTTAGACACACAAGGTGTTAAAGATGTTCGCAAGCAAATACAAGAGGTTCAATTACAACTTAAACAAACAACAGCAGAGTTAGATGAAAATAGAAATGTATTGCCAGAAAAAAAGGCACTCGTAAAGACACTGAACGGCGAGATTGTTGATAATCAACAAAAATCGCGATTTTGGGAGCACATGATTGAAGCATGGCTGACGTCTTTTTCACAGGAAGTGAATTATAACTTTGTAGAACGACCTGAAGAGATCACAACAAAAGAAGCACTAGCCAAATCGGTCATCAAAATATATGGGGACCGACTAAATAAACAGGATTCAGCAAGGATAGAAGGTCAATTAACGAGTGTCTATTATGAACAACTGACGAATTTAATGGAATACCGTATGACGGATAATCCTACACCTGTCATTGAGTTCCCCTGGATGAATGAGGAATGGTCTGACGAACAGAAAATTATGCTTATAAACTGGAAGGATAAAGCAGGAAGACGTTTAATTGAACTGGAATTTCAGGGGAAATGGGTAAGCCCGTACTATATTCAAGAAGTTGTGGAAAACGATCGAATGAGTCAAGAAACTATGTTAAATGATCAAGATCGCCAATTATATGAAGAGATCTTATTCCACTCCATTGGTAGGAAATTACGGAGTCGAATTAACCGGGCCCAGCGATGGACGGAGGAAATGAATAAATTGATGGAAGATAGTGACTCATCATCTGGATTGTCGTTCTCCATTAGATGGAAGCCACGAACTGCTGAGACGGAAGCCGAACTCGATACAAAAGAGCTTATTGACCTTTTGCGCCGTGATCCTGGATTATTAAAGGAAGAAGATCTCAATCAAGTGATTGGGCATTTCCGATCCAAAATTGACCGTGCGAAAGAATTGATTCAAATGAAGGGCGAAGGGGATACATTGCTGCAAGTATTAAAAGAGGTGCTTGACTATCGCTATTGGTTTTCCTTTGTATTGTCATATCAACGTGAAGGTGAGCCAAAACGAGAACTGACGAACAATGCCTTTCATCGATTTAGTGGAGGCGAAAAAGCAATGGCAATGTATATTCCACTATTTACAGCCTGTTATTCACGGTACTTAGAGGCAGACCAATCCGCTCCATATATTATCTCACTTGATGAGGCATTTGCTGGTGTCGATGAGGATAATATTAGTGTCATGTTCCGGATCGTAGAAGAACTTGGCTTCGACTATATTATGAATTCCCAAGTACTCTGGGGTGATTATGATACGGTATCATCTTTGTCAGTGTGTGAGTTAGTTCGACCTAAAAATGCAAGCTATGTAACAGTTATCCGTTATTATTGGGATGGAAACTCAAGAAGACTATTAGTTGATGAAAACATAACGGATGAGAATCAAATGGTGACAAGCAGATAGGGAGAAAAATGATGGAACAACAATTGCAGCAAGCTACCGAGTTCTTTAAAAATGAACTAGCATATGAAAAACTATTTACCCTGTTTAAGAAAAAATATGAATCATTAGGAAGAATTGGTGGAACTGTACCTATTACAGCGTTTACCGATACAGAGCTCAAGGTCATTGGAAGATTCTTTAGTGTGCCAAGTAGCCAGTTATATGCGAAGGGATCGGTTTCTCTTCACCTGTTTGAACAGCAGTTAGTGAATACGCGTTTTCATAAACTCGGTTTAAAGCAATTATTAGATGCCTATTTTGATCAAGTCATTATTTCCAAGAAGCAAGAACGGAAGGAAAGAGAAGAAAAATTACGCTCATTTTTATTAGAGCAGCAAAAAAGGCATCCTGAACTGAAGTTTTGGTTCGATTTTCTATTGGATATTCGTGGGGAAGGTCGCTGGATCATCGGGTTGGTTGAGAAAGACCCCGCTTATTTTGAGCGGTTAGTGGGGTCATTGTCACAGGCAATATTAACCTTACCTGTAAAGGCGGAGCGACTGCCCATGTTTAGTCAAAGAATTACAGGAGATCCACATGCATTTGATTTGGATGAGGATCTAGGAAAAATGTTTTTACACGTACTAACGGTCGATCGCTTAGATAAACAAACAGAAACGAGTGTCTTGGTACCGACACATACTGAAGCGGTAAATGAGTTGTTGAATGAATACCACATTTATCGTGATGATCTATTAAACTTTGTGACTGCTGCGGGGTTGTTTTCGGAAACTGTGGACGGGATACAGGAAGTCTGGGCGTCTGCTGTTGCACAGAATACGGTTCAAATTATTCCATTAAGAGAGCTTGTTCCATTGACACGTGTCTATCCAAATTCAGGTGATAAGATTTGGATCGTAGAAAACTCCGGTGTCTGCTCGGTACTACTCGACAATAAACCTAGTATCCCAATTATTTGTACGAATGGTCAATTTACTTTAGCTGCCTTCATCTTACTCGATTTAGTAGTAGCAGAGGGGTGTCTACTCTACTATGCCGGGGATTTTGATCCTGAAGGGCTACGTATGGCACAAAGGCTGTTGGAAAGGTATCCAGAAAATATTCGCTTATGGCATATGAACGAACAAGCATATAAGCTCAGCGCCCCTGTGACACGATTGTCAAAAGAGCGGTTGAAGAAACTAGATGGAATTTTTCATGAAGAATTAATAGATGTAGCAAGAGCAATGGCGAGAGTAGGTAAAGCGGGATATCAAGAAGCTTTAGTAGATTTGATGCTTGCAGACTTAGCATTAAAAGGTTGATTAAGCAATAAGAGAAATTTTCCGAAATGATCCCAGCACATATGATATACTTATTCCGTTATATGACGATGATTTACGGGAGCATATAAAAAGACAATTATAGGGGACTGATAAAGTGGAATTACAAGCAATAACGTTAATGGAAGCATACATCATTGAAAACTTGAGAAAACAGGACGTTTCCAATGAGGAACTCCTACATATTAATGAGCAAGCCATTTCAAAATGGCAAAAATTAGATGACCGATTTGATTACACGATCTTGAAAAAATTGGCAGAACAGAGTGGTGATCAGTTTACGTTGATCATCAATGAAGGGTACAGGGTAAAGTTTTTAACATTGAATGGGTTAATCAACTTGATTCAGTTGAAGTTAGAAAAGAAGCGAGATACTGATTTTGTCGTGCATGAGGATGGGATTAGCAACTTAGTCTTGGATTCACATGAACGACAAGTCGTTCGACAAATTTTATCACCTAATTGGAAAGTAACCGAAGAAAGCGACGGGCTGTCCATTCGCTCGATGTAGTCTAGTAGCTAGGTATAGGTATCTTAAATCATCTAGAAAAAAGGCTTTTATACACTAGAAGAGTAAGCGATATGTGTTGCTTCGAAAACAGAAAGAAGATTTTTTTAAAAAAATGCATAACTGAAATAAATTATTTTGCCACTGCTAACATTTTGTTGTTTTCTAATGGAGATGTTAATAAGTGGCTTTTTAATATGCAAAAAAGCATACACACCTATAAAATTTGGGTTGCTACAAATAATGTCATGTGAATCGGTAGTACATAAACAAAACGAATTGAATTTTTCATCATTTTCTGTTAAGTTAGATAGTGGGAATTATAAGATATGAGCGATATAGAAGAGCGTAGAGCGCTTCCCTATTCAGGAGCGCTTTTTTTGTGAAATATAAACGATGTACTGTATTTATTTCAACCTTCGAATAAAAAGTCGCATCTTTAATGGTGCTTCAAGTAGTTGGTGTTTTGGAAAAGAATTAGGAGGGTTTAATGTGACTAGAAAAAATGTGTTGTTTTCAGGATTCATGCTCTTTTCTTTATTTTTTGGGGCTGGTAATCTAATTTTTCCACCATTGCTTGGGTTAGAATCGGGAAGTAATTTTGGACCAGCGATTATTGGGTTTCTTATTACAGGTGTGTTGTTACCCTTTATGGCAATCATGGCAATTGCTTTAGCTGAAAATGGGTTGATATCCATTGGTAGTCGTGTACATAAAGTGTTTGGTCTCATTTTTGCAATTATCATCTATATGTCTATCGGAGCTTTTTATGGTATTCCTAGGGCTTCTAATGTTGCTTATGAGCTTGGTTTTAGACAAGTGTTTGCCACGGATAACTGGTTTGTATTGCTTGTCTTTTCTTTAGTGTTTTTTGGGGTGACCTATTTTATTAGCTTTAATCCGGAGAAGATTGTCGATCGTATCGGCCAGATCTTAACTCCGATATTATTGCTTGTATTGTCCGTGCTTTTTGTACAGGCCTTTTTGAAGTTTGATCTTTTGCCATCAGCGGCAGAAGGGAGCTATGCTACAGCACCATTTGTCACTGGGTTTTTAGAAGGATATTTCACGATGGATGCTGTTGCGGCATTGGCCTTTGGGATTGTTGTCATCAATAGTTTGAAAGATAAAGGAGCTAAAACGAAGTCTGAGCTTGTGAAAGGATCTGCGGGGGCGGGTATTTTAGCAGGTTTGGGATTGATTGTTGTTTATTTTTGCCTCGGATGGATTGGGAGAGTGATCCCAGAGGAAGTCGACTTTACAAATGGTGCTGACATCTTAACAGAAGGATCGAGCCTTTTATTTGTCAGAGGTGGCAGTTTGCTGTTCGGTGTTATTGTAATTCTAGCGTGCCTGACAACATGTGTTGGATTGATTAATGCTTGTTCACGATTTTTTAATGAAATATATCCAAAGCTTTCATACGAAATATATGTCGCACTGTTTGTATTGATCGGTTTGTTAGTGTCTAATTTAGGATTGGACGT
>DATGSG010000044.1:0-10975 GCA_035302925.1 Virgibacillus sp.
ATTGGAATTTTTGGTTTGATGGGTGAGGAAGCAGATTCGAATGCGCCGATGTCTGGTGTTGAGTTTGAATCAATTATTGATGCGTCGGAGGACATCGTTGGTCAATTAGAGGAAGAGGATGTTGATTTAATTGTGGCTATTTCTCACTCAGGAACGTCAGCGGATAAAAAGTCTTCTGAAGATGAGCTCTTAGCGGAAGCAGTTCCTGAAATTGATGTCATCGTTAGTGGACATTCTCATACATTTCTAGAGGAACCGATTATCGTAGGTGATACAGTGATTGGTTCTACGGGGGAGTATGGGGAGAATTTAGGAGTCTTGACTTTACGATCTGCCGATGATGGTTGGGAGTTAGTCGATTATGAGTTAAAGCGCCTCGATGAATCAGTGGCAGAGGATGAAGGTGTGAAGGAAGAAATTGAGGTATATAAAGCATCTGTGCAGGCTGAATATCTCGACTATTTTGATTTAGAGTTTGATGAGGTTGTTGGGCAAATTCCTTTTCATATTACAGATTTTGAGTCGATGTCTTCTCGTCATGAAGAGGATCCGTTAGCGAATGTTATTGGAGATGCATATTTGTATACGGCTAGGGAACATGACGGGGAAGGAGCTGAGCCGATTACAGCATCGGTTGTTCCGGTGGGAACGATTCGGAGTTCGTTGTACGAAGGTGAGATTACGGTTTCAGATGTGTTTAACATTAGCTCGCTTGGGATTGGTAAGGATGGAATTGCCGGGTATCCGTTAGTGGAAGTGTATGTAACGGGTAAGGAATTAAAGACGATTGCGGAAGTGGATGCTTCGGTGTCGCCAATTATGAAGTCTGCTCAGTTGTATGTTGCGGGACTAGAATATACGTTCAATCCTCACCGCCTTATTTTTAATAAGGTAACGGATGTAAAAATAAGAAATGACGATGGTACTACGGAAGAAATTGATGATGATAAGTTGTATCGTCTTGTTGCAGGATTATATTCGGGGCAAATGCTTCCGGTCGTTAATGACCAGTCTTATGGGTTATTATCCCTTGTGCCGAAGGATGAAAATGGGGAGCCGATAGAGGATTTTGAGGATCATATTTTGTATATGAATGATGGCTCAGACCGGGAGATTAAAGAATGGTATGCTCTTGCAAATTATATTCAATCTTTCCCGGAAGTTGATGGTGTACCAGAAGTGGCGGAGGAGTATAGTGAGGTGCAAGGGCGTAAGGTTGTGCATATGTCGAGAAATATTATTGATTTAGTGAAAAAGCCGAATGGAATTGCTTTTGCGGTCTATGGGATTGGCGTTGTAGGTGTGATTGCCATTGTCTTTCTTGTCCGATTTATTGTGCGGCGGGTGAGGAGGAGAAGGGGACAAAAGAAAGCGGCTTAATGGAGGAGGTGAGTGGCTTGTGGGCTGCTCACCTTTTTAATTTTTGCATGACTTAGCGTCTGACATGACTAAAAAGGGAGTTGATTGTTATGAAGATTTCATTCATAGGTTTAGGCATTATGGGGCTTCCGATGGCAAAGCATTTATTTGAAGCAGGATATTTGTCAAAAGTATATAATCGGACGAAATCGAAAACTAAAATATTTGAAGAAAAGGGCGTTCAAATTAGTGATTCACCGAAAGAAGCGGCCCAAGGAGCAGACATTATTTTTATTATCGTGTCTGATTCTGCAGATGTTAAGGAAGTCGTGTTAGGTTCCGAGGGTGTTCTAGAGGGTGCAAGGCCAGGTTCTATTGTCGTTGATATGTCTTCAATTAATCCAGAAGTTTCTAAGAAGATTGGTCAAGAGTTAGCGAAGCTTGATGTTGAAATGATTGATGCGCCAGTTAGTGGTGGTGAACAAGGGGCGATTAATGCTGAACTAGCTATTATGGTTGGTGGTGCGCCCAGTGCTGTTGCACAAGTACGTCCTTACTTAGAAGTGATGGGGAAAAGCATTACCCATTTAGGCCCTTTAGGTTCTGGCGGTTACGCGAAGTTAGCGAATCAAGTTATCGTTGGAATCGAACTTCAGGCGGTTGCTGAAGCTTTTCATCTCGCCAATCATGCTGGATTAGATTTTGAAAAGTTGTATGAAGCGATTCGTTATGGCCTGGCGGGAAGCAAGGTGCTTGACCATAAGATAGACAATCTAATTTCAGGAAGTTTTGAACCTGGTTTCGCGATTGATTTACATTTAAAAGACATGAAAAATGCTATACTTGCAGCAAAAGAACAAAATTTGCATTTACCCTTTACTCAAGAATTAAAGGCGCTTCTTCAGAAAATGTCAGAATCGGGGTATGGAGATCTTGATCATTCAGGGATGTATAAGTTTATTCGTGAAAATGCATAGGATTCGTTGTGATTTTATTTAAAGAGTTTTCAGTTTGAATGGAAGATATTTATGTGTATTGTTAATTGTTATAAAATATAAATCTAATTTAAGTTAAATTACTGGAGGTAGCCTTATGAATAAAGAAAAACATAAGTTAGATCAAGCGATTAATGAAGCTATTAATGAGGAAGAATTGTTAGAGCTTATACGTGATTTGATTAAAATCCCTAGCCACTACGCATATGATCAAAGAGAAATACCAATTGCAAACTTCTTAAAAACATAATAGCAGAGGAAGGTATTGATGTATATCTTCAAGAAGTTGTAGCTGGGAGATCAAATGTGATTGCTTCTATTGGTGGTGCTAGGGAAGGAAAAGATTTAATGTTTAATGGTCATATAGATACAGTTCCACCCTTTGGTATGAACGCTCCCTTTGATGCGGAAGTACGAGACGGGAAACTATTTGGCAGGGGTTCAACAGATATGAAGTCGGGTGTAGGGGCAATGGTGTATTCATTAATTATTTTAAAACGTCTTGGTATCCAATTAAAAGGAAAATTGGTATTTGCAGGAGTCATTGATGAAGATGCTGCAGGAAGTGCTGGAACACGTTATGTTGTTGAACATGGTCCTAGAACTGATCTTGCGATTGTGGGGGAACCGACAAAACTTTTTCCAGTAATAGCACATAAAGGATGTGACTATTTTGAGGAAACATTTCATGGAAAATCCGTTCATTCAAGCGTTCCAGAAAATGGATCCAATGCAATCTTTGCAGCAGCAGATTTTATAGAAAGAATAGAAAATACGTTGATTCCTGAATATAATGCTAAACATCATGACTTAGTAGGATCACCGACTATTAATGCAGGACTCATTCAAGGAGGTGCACACTCAAATATTCCATTCTTGTTAGGTGAAACCCCAACATTTTCAGCTACTATTCCTGATCTATGTAAAGTATATTTAGATGTCAGATGGACACCTGATCAAACCATTCAAGAAGTAACTGATGATATTAAAAAGATAATCGATGAAGTTAAAGCTAATCGCTCAGATATTTCTGCAGATATACAGTATTATAAAGATATGGCTAGACCTGCCATGGAAATATCGGATAAGAATAAGTTAGTTAAAAGTGTTCAGAAGCATATATCAAAGATTCTTAATGAATCAAAGCTACCAAAAGGAGAAACATTTTGGGCTGATTCTGGATTGTTATATGATACAGCTGGGATTCCAACTCTTATTTTTGGCCCTGGTGACATTAAAAGGGCTCATTCAGACAATGAATTTATTAATATCAGTGATCTAGTACCTGCGGTTAAAACATATATTAAAACAGCGCTAGATATTTGTGGTTATAGAACACATTAGTTAAAATGAAATATCCTTTTTAAGAAATTTTGTGCGGAAATACATATGAGAAAGTAAGTTATAGACGAAAGTATAGCTTTTGGGAACCTCAGTTTGCCTGGCAGACTGAGGTTTTTTCCTTTGGATATGCTTCTGTGTGCCTGTCCAATGAACAGACTACTAGAGTTCTATTTACAAATAAATCTTCTATAAAAAATGTTAGTTTAGTCGTAGAGCAAGTAAATATATTTAAAGTTTTATTCATGATAAATGTGTTGGATGATCTTCCTAAAACTAGTAGATTAAAAGCTTTTGTGTTAAATTAGTATTCAAAACAATCATGCGGAAATTATTTGAATGGGAATAAGGGGGATTTGAAATGGCTAATCGTGATCATGTTAAATCAGTTGTAAGAGCTTTGAATATACTTGAATGCTTAGCAGAATCTAAAAGTGGTTTAGGAATTACTGAATTAGGACTTCGTTTAGACCTTCCAAAAAGTACAATTCACAGATTGTTAAATACATTATCTCATAAAGGTTATGTCATCCAACAAAATAAAGGAGAGGGTTATGAGCTAGGGTTTAAAATTTTACATTTATATGGTTCCTTGATAGAGAATACAGATATACGTCAAGTTGCAAGAGGTTTTATGGAAGAATTGGTACGTGAAATAGGGGAAACAGCTCACCTTGTCATTCGCGATGGTAATGAAGTTGTTTACATAGATAAGGTAGAGGGCTTAACAAAAGGTAGTGCGATTCGCATGGCTTCCCAAATTGGAAAAAGATCGTATATGCATAGTACTGCAGTCGGTAAGGTTTTACTTTCCGATTTAGAGTGGGCTGATATAGAAATTATCCTTACTGAGGCCGGAATGCCAAAATTTACCGAACAAACAATAACAAATATAAATATGTTTAAAGAACATATCAAAGAAGTTAAGGAAAATGGTTGGGCAATGGATGATATTGAAAATGAAGAGGGAATACGGTGTATAGCAGCCCCATTACGAGATTATACTGGGAAAATTGTTGCTGCAATTAGTATCTCAGGACCTAGTGTTAGGGTGACAAAGGAAAAAGCGGTGCAAAAATTAAAACCGTTGATTCTTAGCACAAGTAAGCGAATTTCTAAACAATTAGGTTTTGTAGAAACTGAAAGCGTTGACAGAAACAAATAATCTTTGTATTATATAATTAATTCCAGAAAACAGAAAGCGTTTCCGCTATTCGGAACAAAAGCAAGCCAATAGCGGAATAACTATTATCATAGCGATCGAGATAATCAATTTAAACAAAGTATACGTAAAAATAATTGTAATGGTATCTATTTGTTTTTAAAAATACTTTGTAAATACTGGAAGGACTTTTATTTTTTTGTCTCGCGTATGGAACCTGTTTCCGTATAATGGAACAAATAGCTTGTAAAGGATTTTTTGGCATATTTTCCTTGTATAGTTATAAATGTTATTCAAAAAGCGGACATACTATGTTCACTATCAAAAATAAGGTTTACATATTGTTGATAAAACTCAAAATTGATTAAGGGAGGTTAAAACATTGTTTTTTGTCAAATTCATGGACAAGGTTAACCGTATTGTAAGCATGTTACTTTCTTTAATTTTCGGTGTCATGGTTTTAGTTATTTTTTTCCAAGTTTTAATTAGATTTGTATTTCCCTACCTTGGTATTCAATTAAATTTTCCTTGGACAGAAGAATTAGCCCGTTATTTGATGATCTGGTCTGTATTTTTAGGTGGAGCTTTAGCGACGCGACGTGGACAGTTACTAGCGGTTGATGCGATAGTTTTTGCACTCCCATCACTCCCGGGAAGAATTGTTAAGTTTTTTGCGCACTTTGTTTCTCTTTTGTTTTTTATAAGTTTAGTTTTTATCGGAATAGAGTTTGCCCAGTATGGTGTTTCAATTAGTGCACCGGGGCTAAGAATATCAATGACTTATTTATATTCTTCTATGGTTGTGGGAGCAGTTTTAATGATTTTAAATACAATTGCGCTTTTAATAGATTCGTTTATCAATAAAAAAGATATTCGATATCCGGCAAAGTAATAAAAGCAGTTTTACAATCCGAAGATAAAGGAGTACATACACATGCAAGTTTTATTCATATTATTGTTCATCTTTTTTCTAATAGGTGTGCCGATTGCTATTGTTTTAGGATTTTCTTCGTTAGTGACATTAGAAATTAAAGATATGCCTTTGGTTACTTTAGCGCAAAAAACCTTTGAAGGAATGGATTCTTTTACGTTATTAGCGATACCGTTTTTTATTCTAGCAGGGACTGTTATGACGACCGGGGGTATTTCTAGAAGATTAATGGATTTTGCTAATGCATTAGTCGGTTGGATTCGCGGTGGTTTAGGGGCTGTAGCTATATTAACATCTATGTTGTTTGCAACGATGTCTGGTTCATCATCAGCTACGACAGCAGCTATTGGGCCTACATTAATCCCTGCGATGGAAAAGAAGGGTTATCCGAAAAATATCGCAGCAGCTACTTGTGGTACATCTGGAGAACTCGGCAGTATCATTCCGCCTTCAATTGCGATGATTGTTTTTGGTGCAACGGCAAACGTATCTATTGGGAGTTTGTTTTTAGCTGGGATTGTTCCAGGGCTTTTAATTGGTCTCAGTTTGATTTTAACCATTGTCATAATCGCTCGAGTGAAAAAGTTTGATTCTGTCCAAACGACGACCGTGAAAGAATGGTCAAGTAATGTTTGGAGAACCTTTAAAGATGCGTTTTTTGCTTTACTGATGCCAGTCATTATTCTTGGTGGGATTTATTCAGGCTGGTTTACACCGACAGAGGCAGCAGCTATTGCCGCCGTTTATGGAATTGTTGTATCCATGTTTGTTTATAAGGAAATTAATTTGCGAGATTTATTTAAATTGCTATCAAAATCCGCCGTTTCTAGTGCAATCATTTTATTAATTGTATCCTTTGCAGCCATATTTGGATATGTTTTAACGATTGAACAGATTCCGCATCAATTAGGTGAGTTGATTGCATCTGTGACAGATAGTCCGATTATTTTCTTGTTGTTAGTAAACATCTTACTACTCATTGTTGGAATGTTCCTTGAATCCTATGCGGCTATTATTATCTTAGTACCTATTTTATTTCCAATTGCGACATCCTTCGGGATTGATCCAATTCATTTCGGTATGGTCGTTGTTGTAAACATTGCTTTAGGAATGATAACACCGCCACTAGCCGTAAACTTATATTTAGTTTGTCAAATAGCGGATTTGCGGATTGAACAAATTATTCGCCCGGTGGCTATTTTCTTTAGTGTATTAATTGTCGATTTACTTATTATTACATACATACCATTTCTTTCTACATGGTTACCTTCCATCCTTCAATAAATGGATTTTAACAACTTGAAAGGGGTGATGTGGCTGCAATATATTAAATATCTCGACGTTTACATCAAGAAATAACAAAAATCTGAAAGGTAGGTTATTATTTTATGAGAAGAACATTATTTCTTATTTCTATTTTATTAGTTGGTTTATTAGTCGTTGGATGTTCAAGTAGTACAGATTCAAATAACGAAAATAATAGTGATAATAACAATAATAATAATAGTAGCAGTAATAATGAAACAGAAGAAGTCGTTGAATTATCCTTAGGACACGTTGTCTCAACAGATGATCATTATCACGTCTTTGCTGAAGAGCTACAAAAGCAAGTTGAGGAAAAGTCTGATGGTTCTATGACTATTGATCTTTTCCCGCAAGGTCAATTAGGGGATGAGGGAACTCTGTTTCAACAAGCACAGTCAGGTACATTAGATATTTTAGTTTTTGGACAAAGTGCTGTTACAAACACAATAAAAGAATTAGCCGTCTTTGATTTACCATACTTATTTGACAGTGTTGAACAAGTGAATGAAGTTTTATCTGGCGATATTGGACAAAAATATTTAGATTTAATGTCTGATTACGATATTAAAGGATTAGGATACTTATCAGCAGCTGAGCGTAACGTATTTTCAAACAAACCAATTTATGAGTTGGATGACTTTAAAGGGTTGAAGTTAAGAGATTCAGAAGCACCGAGTTATATTAGAACTTTTGAAGTGTTAGGAGCTCAACCTACTCCAATGGCATATGATGAAGTTTATTTATCCTTACAGCAAGGAGCAATTGATGGGGCAAGTGCACCTCCACATGTATTCTTAGCAGATAAGTTCGTTGAAACATCTGATTACTATAACTTAACACGTGCCTTTTATTTACCTGCAATGGCAGCAATGTCTCAAAAAACATGGGACGGGTTAACGGAAGAACAACAAAAAATTATTGAGGAAGCTGTTGCAGAAGCTATTCCTAAATCTGTTGAACATTATATGGATAATTACGAGGATGCTTTAGCTGAAATTGAAGCTGAAGGAGTAGAAATTATCGAAACAAATTTAGAGGAAATTCAAGAAAAAGTAACTAGCATTTATGATGAATTATTAGAAGATGTGCCTAATGGAGATGAACTATTAAAGGAAATCCAAGACGCGGTTCAATAATGCTTATCTGATTCTGGGCACATCTACTATAAAAGTTTTTGATGTGCCTAGAATCACTCTATTTCTATTTTAATAACAATAATTTATAAAAAGAGATTCATATCGTTTGCCAATAATTAGTTATGTAATGATTATCAAGCAGTGTACAAGAAAAAGTGATTGAAAGTTACTATCAGTTTCTCCATTGATCAAATGTAGAATTATATGTAGGATACATTCACTAAATGACGGGTGTGAGAGATTTTGTGCTGAAATAAACTGTTTGTTAAAGGAGATTAATATGGATATTGTTACATTTGGAGAGACAATGGTTGTATTTACACCAAGGAGAGCAGGGATGTTGCGTTACGTAGGGGATTTTACTACTCATATTGGTGGAGCGGAATCTAATGTTGCTATTGGATTATCTCGATTAGGCCATCAAGTAGGTTGGATGGGTAAGTTAGGTAATGATGAGTTTGGTTATAAAATTTATCAAACTTTGCGAGGCGAAGGTATTGATTTAAGTCACGTGACTTTTGAAGATGGATTTCAAACAGGTATTTATTTTAAGGAAAAGATTAATCATGAAAAATTAAGAGTTCATTATTATAGAGATAATTCTGCAGCTACAACATTAGCACCATCGGATTTAAATGAAGAATATATAGCATCAGCAAAATATTTGCATATTACAGGTATTACACCCTTACTTAGCGAATCTTGCCAACAAGCAACTGATAAAGCTATTGAGATAGCGAAAGAAAATAACGTGAAAATAGTATTTGATCCGAATATAAGGACAAATTTAGGAAGTCTAGAAAATAGAGAGGCATTAATAGAGTTATCAAAGCAAGCCGATATCATTTTGCCTGGTATTGAAGAAGGAAAATTTTTAACGGGTAAAACATCTCCTGAAGAAATTGCAAGAGTATTATATGAAAATGGTTCATCAATTGTTATCGTTAAATTAGGAGAAAAGGGCGCATATTACTATTCTGAACATCGTGAAGGTTATGTTTCTGCATATCCAGTTGAACAAGTCGTTGATCCAATAGGTGCAGGTGATGGTTTTGCATCAGGTGTATTGTCAGGTTTCCTTGATGGATTAGATTTAGAAGAGTCTGTTAGAAGAGGTTCCGTCGTTGGTGCATTAGTGACGATGATACAAGGTGATATTGAAGGATTACCTGATCGCTCGACATTAGAAATGTTGGTTGATGACGTAAACAATGACGATGTAAATAGGTAGGAGGTGTGTCTTTCACATGAGTATTTTACAAACGATAAAAGACAAAAAGCTAGTTACTGTAATTCGAAATTTAAAACCTAAGCAAGTCATGTCAGTCGTAGAAACACTTTTAGATGCTGGGATTAACATATTTGAAGTAACAGCGGAATCGCCATCGTTTGAACATTCAATTGAAAGTATAAAGAGGGAATTTCAAGATGAAGCTATTGTTGGTGTTGGAACTATTCTTGATTCAGAAACAGCAATAAATGCTGTAAGTGCTGGTGCTGAATTTCTGGTTTCTCCTCATTTAAATGTTGAGATGATTAAAGTTGCAAACCGTTATGGGATTGTTAGTATGCCGGGAGCGATGACACCGACAGAAATTTTAGCAGCTTTTGAATATGGTGGAGATATTATCAAGGTTTTCCCTGGAAGTGTTCTAGGGCCTGGGTACATAAAAGATATAAAGGGACCTTTACCACATATCCCCTTAATGCCAACAGGTGGAGTAAACTTAGAGAATATGGATGAATTTATTAATAATGGTGTAGTTGCTGTTGGGCTAGGAGGGGCTATTGTTAAATCTAATAAGCCAGTAGACAAAGATGAACTACAAAACATTCATAACAGAGCAGCAAAATATGTAGCAAGAATGCAAGAAATTTTATCGTAAATAACACTTCAGTGAATAGTATAGAAAACAAATATTTGCGATTGATTATAAGGTTTATAACATAAGAAGGAGTGTGGTAGAAGATGGATGCATCATTACAGCCCGCCAAAATATTTGTAAATCCGACAGAAGAGCGGTTTAAAGATAATCATAGACGTTGGCAAGGAATTCCGTCGATTGAAGTAACAAAAAATGGCAGAATCTTCGTAAATTTTTACACGGGGGTTGGAGCTGAAGTTCCCGGTAACTTTATGGTTTTATGTCAAAGTGATGATCAAGGAAAAACCTTTCAATCCGGTGTAACAGTTGTTGAACACCCTAATAAAGATTTACGAATTTTCGATCCGAATTTATGGATAGATCCTTTAGGTAGGCTATGGATGACATGGGCACAGGCAAGAGGTTTTAATGACGGACGAATGGGTGTTTGGATTTCTATTTGTGAAGATCCTGATGCAGATGTTTTAGAGTGGACTGAACCGAGAAGAATTGCTAATGGGATTATGATGAATAAACCGATCGTCACGTCAAAGGATGAATGGTTGTTCCCATGTGCCCTGTGGAGTGATACTTGTGGAAGTACGCCAGAAGAAGACCATGGTTTACAGGATGAACAATACTCAAATGTATATGTAACAACTGATCAAGGTGAAACCTTCAGTTTAAGAGGTTCAGCAGATGTACCTAATCGTCAATTCGATGAACATATGGTTGTAGAAAAAGAAGACGGTACATTGTGGATGCTTGTTAGAACCTTCGATGGGATCGGAGAAAGCTTTTCTACTGATGGAGGATATACATGGTCTCCTGGTAGAAAAAGTCATCTCGAAGGTCCATGTTCAAGATTTCATATTCGCAGA
>DATGSG010000045.1:0-9494 GCA_035302925.1 Virgibacillus sp.
GGAAATCTGTCTGGAACTTTTGAATGAATAATATTATTCTAGTGGTTATCCTTAAATGAGTAAAGGATATTCAGTTAATAATGTGAGCGCCTTCAAAAATCATCTACTATTTATGGGAATATTATGTATAATAAATGTAGGTAGGAAAGTGCAGTGTGTCAAAGCGCTTAATTTATCATAAAAAAGAAGGAGGTAAAAGTAATATGTCTCATGATCATGACGCTTTATTAGATAGGGATCGAAAAAAAGAGCCAAAAGTTGAATTAGAAAGAAAAGAGGGAGAACCGACTTTAGCTTTCATAGGGGCTTCTTGGGCCGCTTTATTGATTGGTGTTTTGGCTTTTCTTATCGGTTTGTTTAATTCAACAATGGAATTGAATGAACAAGGCTATTATTTTGCAATTTTAATATTCGGGCTTTATGCTGCTGTGTCCCTACAAAAGGCAGTAAGGGACAAAGATGAAGGAATTCCAGTTACTAGTATATATTTTGGTATTAGTTGGTTGGCACTTATTATCTCTATATTTTTAATGGGCATCGGATTATATAATGCAGGAAGTATTATTCTAAGTGAAAAGGGTTTTTATGGTATGGCCTTTGTTCTTAGTTTATTTGCAGCCGTAACCGTTCAAAAAAACATAAGAGATTCACAGAGAGCGAGAGAAAGAGACTGAAATAATTTACTATACATGTTTTATCATAAGGCTTCTGGACACGTTTGTTGGACAGTTTATGATCACAAAATACATTCGTAATGGCTAAAGAAGTCAAAAAACGATGATGTTATTTGAATAAAACAGACCCATCTCTAGTTTAGGCTAGAGTTTTTTTATATGAAGTTTTTCGGACGCTTATGCCGTTCAAATCATATAGAATATCCTAATAAGATATTGTTATATTAGGAAAGAGATCTATGTATATTCAGCTAAGGAGGAGTAATGTGATGAATTATTTTAAAAGTATGATGTTTCTTATGATCGGGGTCATTTTATTAGTGGGATGTAAGCCTTCGGAGAAATATGCGGGGGAGTGGAGTGCTGTTTCAGATCGTGGAGAAGCGGTAAAAATGCATTTTGATCGTGAGGAGAAAACGTTGACACTTACAGGTAGTGATGGAAAAGAAGAGGTACATGAAATCAATCAAAATGCTACGGGGATTAAAAATAGTTTGCAGTATTATCGAATTGAAATTGAAGAGGACTCTTATTATATAATTTTTAAAGATCGAAAAGATGAGGGGAATGCGGAATTTGTAAAGCAGACAAATCATGGAAGTGATTTTGATGATATGGTCGGGGATGTTATTTTTGAGATGAATCGTGATCATGTGCCGGATGAATGAGGTGAAATTGGAGTGTAAACGAGCGGATGGGGACGAGCGGATGGGGACAGTCCCCCACCGCTTTATCACTTTAGTATGGCGGGGGACTGTCCCCAGTGAAAAAAGGAGGGTTTGTTTTGATAAAGGAAGATGTATTATTTAAAAGTGGGGCAAATGCTATGAAGAAATTTGAAGGTGTTGGTGGGATCCTGTATTTAACGAATGAGGCCTTGTACCATAAACCCCACAAGTTAAATATCCAATCAGGTGAAACGTTTATTCCATTGTCTACCATCAAGCGATTTGAAGCGAAAAACGATTTGTTAATTTTGCGTAATCTGCTTATGGTTATTACGGAAGATGATAAACTGTTTAAATTTAGAGTGAGTAAAAGAAAAGAATGGATTCATAAATTAAATGAAGTCTTAGGATAGTTCGTACCTTCACACCAATTTTGATGTGAAGGTATTTTTGGTTTAATATAATAGGCCCTTTTGTTCTTGAATTGAGAATAGGGATTTATTTATTCATTATTTTTTGTAGCAATGCCCATATCTCCATCTACTTTACCACTTTAGCATGGCGGGGGACTGTCCCCAAGATAGTTTTTGCATGCGAAATTAGCTTCTTTGACGTATGATAAGGGGAGGGGAGTGTTTCACCAATCTTGTTTAGGGTATTTTTTGTAAACTACCATTAGACTTGATTTGGGGGAGACTTCTTTTTTATTGACGTAAACCCCTTAAAATTATAAGCGCTAGGAATGATGATGTTCATGTCAGTTAATAACCGATTTACATGACAATTTTTAATTCATCAATTGAAATAGTTTTAACAAATGGAGGTGCCTATTATTGTTGAGATTTGAACATGTTTCAAAAGTGTATAATGGAGAAACAAAGGCAGTTAATGATTTATCTTTACGCTTTAAGGAAGGCGAGTTTATTTGTTTCATCGGGCCAAGTGGTTGCGGAAAAACGACAACGATGAAAATGATTAATCGATTGATTGAACCTTCTTCTGGAAACATCTATATTAACGGAGAGAATATCTCCGACAAGGATCCAGTGAAGCTTCGCAGGGAGATTGGGTATGTCATCCAACAAATTGGGCTGTTTCCGCATATGACGATACAGGAAAACATTGGAATCGTTCTGAAGTTATTAAAATGGCCTGAAGAAAAGCGGAAGGCAAGGGCAAAGGAGTTAATTAGCCTAGTGGATATGACACCAGATTATTTGGATCGCTATCCACACGAACTAAGTGGTGGCCAACAGCAACGGATTGGTGTTTTACGTGCTTTGGCAGCAGATCAGTCACTTATTCTAATGGATGAGCCATTCGGTGCGCTTGATCCTATTACGCGCGAATCTTTACAAGAGGAATTTAAAATATTGCAAAAAAAGTTGGGCAAAACAATTGTTTTTGTTACACACGACATGGATGAAGCGCTGAAGTTGGCAGATCGAATCGTTATTTTGCGCGATGGGGAATTGGTTCAATGTGATACACCTGATGAGATTTTGCGTAACCCAGCAAATGACTTTGTTGAGGAGTTTGTCGGAAAGGATCGACTTGTACAGGCTAAACCAGATATTCAAACGGTTGAACAGATCATGAATCCAAACCCGATTACAACGACGAAGGACAAAACACTTGTACAGGCGATCCAACATATGAAGCAAACGAAAGTTGATACGTTGCTTGTTGTCAATGAAGAGCATGTACTAGAAGGATTTATTGATGTCGCAGTGATCGATCAAAAAAGGAAGAAAACAACCCTCGTCGCAGATGCCTTTGAAACGAAAATGCTTACAGTGACGGAAGGAACCTTTATTCGTGACGCGATCCGGCAAATTTTAAAAAAGGGTGAAAAGTATATCCCTGTTATTGATAAAGAAAAACGTTTAATCGGAATTATTACAATGGCAAGCATTGTCGATATGGTTTATGACTCAATATGGAGTGAGGAAGACTTATGAATACAGGGATAGGGAGGGATTTGAGTGGAAAGTGTTTTCAGCTTTTTAAGTAGTAATGGTTCCGAATTGTTGTTTAAAATATGGGAACATATATATATATCACTGATCGCCGCCTCGTTAGGGATCCTTGTTGCTGTTCCACTCGGAGTTCTGTTAACGCGGATACCCAAATTTGCCAATGCGGTAATGGGAGTCCTAAGTATCGTACAAACCTTTCCTAGTTTTGCGATATTAGCGTTTTTAATCCCGTTATTTGGGATTGGAAAAGTGCCAGCAATTATCGCTTTATTTATTTATTCTGTCCTCCCTATTTTGAGGAACACGTACATAGGTGTGAGTGGATTGAATCGAGATTTACTTGAAGCAGCTAGTGCCATGGGAATGACGCAATGGGAAAAGGTTATCTATGTTGAACTACCACTTGCAGTTCCCGTGATCATGACAGGGATTCGTGTATCAACCGTCTATTTAATTGGCTGGGCAACACTCGCTGCCTATATTGGTGGAGGTGGCTTAGGGGACTATATTTTCAGTGGACTTAACTTATATCGAGCTGATTTCATTATAGCTGGAGCTATCCCCGTCACAATTCTTGCCCTATTTACCGATCTGTTTTTAGGACGAATTGAAGGAAGGGTAACGCCAACTGGAATGAAAAAGTTGAAGGACGCTAACTAGAAGGGTGGCAATATTTAGATGTTTAAACAAAAACGATACTTTATTTATTTGTTGCTTATATTATCAATTATGATAAGTGCTTGCTCGCTTCCCGGACTTAGTGGACCTGCTAAAAACACGGTTACGATTGGAACGCTCGACACATCAGAGTCACAAATTATGGGACATATCGTTAAGCTTCAAATCGAACATTACACCGATGTGGAAGTGACAATGATCAGTAATTTAGGTTCATCTATTGTGCAGCATCAGGCGATGACAAGTGGTGATGTAGATATTACCGCAACAAGATATACGGGAACAGATTTAGCCGGAGCTTTAGGCATGGAGCCAGAAAGTGATCCTGAAAAAGCGCTCGAAATTGTTCAACGTGAATTCCAAGAAAGATTTGACCAAACATGGTTCGATTCATACGGCTTCGCTAATTCTTATGCATTTGCAGTTAGAAAAGAAGTGGGGGAAGAAGAGAATCTACAGACAGTATCCGATTTAGAAGCGATTGCTGCAGACCTGAGGTTTGGTGTTGATAATTCATGGTTAAACCGAAAAGGTGATGGGTATCAGGGTTTTGTAGAAGAATATGGTTTTGAATTTGCCGAAACATTCCCCATGCAAATCGGTCTCGTGTACCAAGCAGCAGCAAATGAAAAGATGGATGTTGTGCTTGCTTATACAACAGATGGGCGGATAAAAGCCTTTGATCTACAAGTGTTAGAAGACGATAGACAGTTCTTCCCAGCCTATGATACATCACTGGTAGCCCATAATGAAATCTTAGAAAAACATCCTGAACTACAGGAACCCTTACAAAAATTATCTGATAAAATTGATACAGAAAAAATGCAGGAATTGAATTATGAAGCGGATGGAAAACTAAAAGAACCATCGATCATTGCAAAAGAATTTTTAGAGGAAGCCAATTATTTTGAATAACGAATCCGGAAAGTAGGAAATGACTATGGAAACAATACAAGATGTTTTATTCTATTATTCACAAAATGCGTGGTATGTATGGGAACAATTTTTTCGGCATTTCCTCATGTCTATCTACGGAGTCCTATTCGCAGCAATTGTTGCTATTCCACTCGGAGTTTTGATCGCGCGCTATCATCGATTAAGTAAGTGGGTTATTTCACTTGCAAATATTATTCAAACCATTCCCGCTTTAGCGATGCTCGCCATTCTGATGCTTGTCATGGGGCTTGGACCGAATACGGTAGTGTTTGCACTCTTTTTGTATTCATTGTTGCCGATTACTAAAAACACATATACAGGTATTCTTAATGTTGATCACTCTTTAACTGAATCTGGAAAAGCAATGGGAATGACCAAATTTCAAGTTCTAAAGATGGTCGAACTTCCCCTTGCGTTATCTGTCATTATGGCCGGATTACGAACGGCATTAGTTATTTCCATCGGGATTGCAACAATTGGGACATTTATCGGATCCGGCGGTTTAGGGGATATCATATTGCGCGGGACAAATGCAACAGACGGTACCGCCATTATTTTAGCAGGTGCTATCCCAACGGCTTTAATGGCTGTGATTGCAGATGTCGTTATGGCTTGGTTCGAACGAATCTTATCACCAAATAAAAAAGGGGCAAGTGATTTGCAGATGGCCGGAGAACAAGAGGGTTAGGCTTTAACCGTGTAAGAACGTTTCCTGAAGACTCTATTGGAGAGAAAATGAGCTGAACATATGATTTGATATATTTTTGAATCGTACTGGCTCTCTATAAGTACCACAAAATGAATGTGGAAAGGGTGAAGACCATTAATAAAACATTTATCTACCAAAATAAACTACCCAGCTTGCCAATACCGCCTTTAAGTAGCACGCAAGCGAAACTTTATGAATGGATTAAGCCGTTGGTAAGCAAAGAACAATTTGAACAAACAACAAATGAGATTCAACGTTTCTTTGCAGAAAATGGAGAAGCAGAGAAGCTTCAAGAAAAATTACATGCCTGGGATCAAAGTAGAAAAGGAAGCTGGTTAGCACCACTTTGGGAAGGTCATTATTTAAACCATCGGGATCCCTTGCCACATAGTACAAACTTTAATGTATTATTAAAAAGTGATCCAGATAAAAATCCGGATACCATTATGGAAACAGCCGGGGAAATTAGCGTTTTAGTCACAAAGTTATATCATAAAATGATCGATGGAAAACTAGAGCCGTCTATGTTTAGGGGTAAACCACTCGATATGAGTCAATATAAAAAGTGGTTTCGCTCAATGCGAATCCCGCAATTAGAAAGAGACGCATTCTATGTAGCTGATTTCGATAAAAAGAATAATCATGTCGTCATCTTATATAAAAACAATGTTTATAAAGTATCCGTGACAAATCATGACGGTGTGATTTATCAAAGCTTTGACATCACCGCGGCAATCGAAGCAACGATAGGGGCGGGGGAAGATGAGGGTGTGAATGTTGGTCTCATTACAACGGCTGAAAGAGATTCGGCAGCTAAAGTATACGACGAACTCAACATGTCTAAGGTGAATGCTGAAACACTTCAAACAATCGCTGATTCCCTTGTTGTGATCTCAATCGATGAAGAAAGTAAGAATCCCGAGGAAGCAATTAAAAACTTGATGTTAAATTCCACCAATAAGTATTTCGATAAGACTATCCAAATTATCATTACGAAACAAGGGGAAGTCGGTTTCAATATTGAGCATTCTGGTGTCGATGGGACATCGGTTTCCACAGTGATAAGCTACATTAGTCAAGGACTAATGAAAGACGACCCTCAAACAGTTCATACACCTCAAAAACCAATGGTTGAAAAAAAGGAATGGGAACTGTCGGAAAATCTCCAAGAAACATTAGTTCAATTTCAAAAAGATCATTTGCAACGAAAGAAAGATTATTTCCTTCAATCAAGAGTGTTTACCAACTTTGGGGCAGATCAGATTAAAAAGATGAAGATTAGTCCGGATGCCTTTTTCCATATGGCATTACAAATCGCCCAATACCGTACCTATAGGCAACTTAAAAGTGTCTATGAACCTGTATCCGTACGTTTCTTTTATGAAGGAAGAACAGAAAGTGCACGTGCCACGAGTATGGAGAAACGCAATGTGGTGGAAGCGATTGAAAGTGGGAAGGAAACGAATAAATACTTGTACTCCCTTATGCAAACAGCAAGTACGGCCCATTCTCAGCGGATAAGGGATTGCCAAAAAGGATTTGGCATTGAGAGACATCTATATGGTCTTGAGCAAATGTATTATTTATTTGGGGCAGAACTAGGCTTGAAAGAGTTACCAGCGATCTTTTTGGATGTAGGATATACGACACTCCGCCACGAATTTATATCGACGAGTGGAATGGCTTATGAAAATGCTAAATATCGTATGTTTGCTCCTGTTGAAAAAGATGGTCATGGAGCAGCTTATTTCATTTTAGATGATTCGATTTCCATCAACATCTCAAGTTTTGCGACGAATAAAGAGAATGGTAAGCAATTATTAAAACATATGGTAGATGCATTGGATGAGCTAAGAGTGATTGCTGAACAATGAAGTGAGTGAACAGTTTATGTAGGAGAGTACGATCATGATATAAGCCAATTATGATGTACGAGCATCAAGGGAAGTAGTTGTTTTCTCTAGATAGGGAAGCAATACTTTAATTTTAAAAAGGAGACCACCTTCAATCTTAAGATTTATAATCAAGGCGCTACCATCGATCCAAATGATAAAAAAATAAAACCAGACAACCGATAAAAGATCGGAGTGTCTGGTTTTTTAGGGTTATGCACTTTTGTCAATAAGGCCGTCTTTAATGGTGATCAGCTTATCTGCAAATTGAAGCATTTCTTCTTCATGTGTCACAAGCAACGTTGTAATATGCAATGATTTTGTCAAATCTTGAATCAGTTTCATAACTTCTTTTGATCTTGTAGAATCGAGACTGGCTGTTGGTTCGTCAGCGAATAACATATTTGGTTTGTGAATAATCGCTCGTGAAATAGCAACCCGCTGTTTTTCCCCGCCTGATAAAGATGCTGGATAGGCATCTTTTCGGTGGCCCATACCGACGAGTTTTAAAATACGATCCACTTCTTCTTTCTTCTCATGTTTCTTCATTTTTGAACCTGAAACATCAAGCATAAGCAAAAGTTGGTCCTCGACATTTAAGAAAGGGACAAGATGTGAAGATTGGAAGATAAACCCGAATTGTTCAGCTCGGATTTTTCGTACCTCATCTTGTTTCATCGTTGATAAATTATCCCCGTTAAACATGATTTCACCATCTGTTGCGGGTTGTAGACCTGCAGCAATAGTTAGTAGCGTACTCTTTCCCGATCCAGATGCACCAACTAATGCCGTGACCTCACCTTCGTTTAATCTAAGGTCAATACCTTTTAATACTTGTTCTTCTACTTCACCATTCTGAAAGCTTTTCATGAGATTATCAATTTTAAATATCTCCATTTTACATCTCTCCTTGTTGAATCGCTTGTAGGGGCTGTATTTTTTTGATTTGAATACCGGATAAGGTCGCACCAATAAATCCGATAATGAAAAAGACAATTGTTAATTGACCGGTTGTTGCTGCAGTTAAGTGAAATGGCATTCCTTCAGGTGCTATGCTCGAGAATAGTTGACTCAAACCGATAGATAAAGCAAGTGCAATAGATGTGATGACAAACATTTGCGTCCACATCATTTTAAATAATGTACTTGTTTTAACTCCGATAGCTTTTAAAATGCCATAAAGTCCAATTTTTTGGACGTTCATCATGTAGAAGAAAATCCCAAATAGCATACCGCTAATGACAACTAAAAACCAGACGATCATATTCAATGAAAGTTGTTCAGCGCTGTAGCTTGGGATGGTGTTTAGAAAGTCCTTGTTGGAAAAAGCCTGCAGTCCACCCATAGATTTTAGCTCGTCCTCTCCAGGAACAAACACCATTTGCATTTCATTCACACGATACATCTCCTGATAATTACTAGGGTTAATAAAGGCGACAGGTGAGTGACTGAATTTCTGTTCCTCCACAAATCCTTTTACGATAAGGTCTTTGCTAAGTTGATTGTTTGTCAGCTTATCGCCGACTTTAACACCCGCATCCTTTAATGACCCATCAAGCAATACCTCTCCATCTGCAACCTCTGGAAATAAGCCAGGGTTTGTAGCGGTGACAAAGGCAACACTTAGTTGTTTATCGTCTGAATTATTAACAAATCCCATTTGAATGGATAAAGCTGTTGCCTCTTCGTTTTCCTCGACGATTTTATCTTCAATGTTTTCATCTATTTTTGAAAGATTATAAGTCTCATCTGCCTCTTCTTCCATATAGAATGTACCTTCAGGCATATCCTTAATTAATGCTGCGTTATCTTGTGAAAGACCATTTGCTAATCCGGAAATAGTGAATGTTAATAGACTAACCAGAAAAACAATGGATCCTAATATGACAAAACGTGATTTACTCTTGATGATTTCTTTCCATGCCATTTTCAATTTTGTGTCCTCCATCTTGTTGATA
>DATGSG010000046.1:0-36146 GCA_035302925.1 Virgibacillus sp.
ATTGGAATTCCCAAGGGCTCCGAAGCTTATCAACACGTTATGAAATTTTACGTCAACAATCTTAATTGAACCGCCGTATACTGATCGGTACGTACGGTGGTGTGAGAGGTCGGGAGTTAATCACTCCCTCCTACTCGATTAGGCTGTTTTATTGTTTTATGGTAAAATAAAATGGTGCATATGTTAATGAATTTCATAATCCCTATTTATAGCTATATCCTTTTAACAGTGAAGTGACATAACTGGTTATGATAATTATTAAATTCGTTCATGTATCGATGAATCGGAGGAAATCTAATGTATCTGTACTATCTCATAGCAATTATGGTCATTGTTATTGATCAGTTTACAAAAATGTTGGTTATCAAATATATGGAGGTTTTTGAACAGATCCCCCTTATTGAAAACTTCTTTTCTTTAACATCCCACCGAAATAGTGGTGCAGCTTGGGGCATCTTGGCAGGACAGATGGGCTTTTTCTACATTGTTACTGGGATTGTCGTTGTTGGCATTATTTTCTATATGGAGAAATATGCAAGAGAAGATAAATTATTAGCCATTTCCCTCAGCTTGATTTTAGGGGGAGCACTTGGTAATTTCATTGATCGGTTATTTTACAAAGAAGTAGTCGATTTCTTAGACTTTATTATTTTTGGCTATGACTTTCCAATTTTTAATGTGGCAGATTCCGCTTTATTTGTTGGTGTCGTCCTCATCATTATCGCTACATTTATCGATGAAAAAAAGAAGGAGAAATTATAAAGATGAATTCATTCCATCATGTTGTGAAAGAAACCGAACAGGATAGTCGGATCGATCGATTACTAACGCAGTTGGTTGCCAACACATCACGTACTCAAATACAGAAGATGATTGAAAGTGGCTTCATTACGGTTAATCAGCAACGAATTAAGTCCAATTACAAGTGTCAAATTGCTGATAAAATCGATTTAGAAATTCCGGTGAAAGAAGAAGTTCAGATTGAACCTGAAAATATCCCATTAGAAATCGTTTACGAAGACAAGGATCTCCTCGTTGTTAATAAAAGGAAAGGGATGGTTGTTCATCCAACTGCTGAACACCAACAGGGGACACTTGTGAACGCGTTACGCTATCATACGGACCAATTGTCCAGAAGGGGTGGTGTGGAGCGGCCAGGCATCGTGCATCGGATTGATAGAGATACAAGTGGTTTATTAGTCGTTGCTAAAAATGACACCACCCACCTTCATTTAACTGAGCAGTTACAAGCAAGAACAATGGTTCGTGTTTATGAAGCGCTTGTTTATGGTGTTATTGATCATGAAGATGGAATGATTGACGCCCCCATTGGAAGGAATCCGAATCACCGTGTACAAATGGATGTTGTTACAGGCGGACGGCCTGCTGTGACACATTTTAAAGTATTGGAACGATATGATGAATTTACTTATATTATGTGTGAATTAGAAACAGGACGAACCCATCAAATTCGAGTACATATGAATTATATTGGACACCCTCTAGTCGGTGATCCTAAATATACGAAACGACAAACGATTCGTACAGATGGTCAGGCTTTATTCGCTAAGAAATTAGGGTTCGTACATCCAGCTCTTGATCAATGGATGGAGTTTGAAGTTGAACAGCCCGAATATTTTGATAAACTTCTCAAAGCAATGAAAGAAAGATCTTGACAGGAAGCGACTAATTTGTGATAATAGACCAAATGAATAAATGATCTTTTAATCTTGTCCAGAGAGGCAGATAAGGAATCGGAATAGGTTTATCCTTGTGATAGGTCTGTTAAAATCCCTTTTGCTCACTCGTAAAAGGGATTTTTAATGCGCATGAATGGAATAAATATCGAGTCAAATAGGGTGAAAAGATGAATAAAAAGACAGAGTTAATGGATGAAGCAGCAGTAAATCGTGCTTTGACGCGAATTGCACACGAAATTGTTGAGAGAAATAAAGGGGGAGAAAACCTCATTCTTGTTGGAATTAAAACGCGAGGTGTTCCCTTAACAATTCGGTTACAGAAAAAGATTAAGGAAATTGAATCTGTTGAAGTACCGGTTGGAGAATTAGATATAACATTGTATCGGGATGATTTAAAAGTAGTCACAGCCGACACAGAGCCAGAATTAAAAAGCACAAAAATTGATATGGATATTGCTGGGAAAACATTGATTTTAATTGATGATGTTTTGTACACGGGAAGAACCGTTCGTGCTGCCATGGATGCGGTAATGGATATTGGGAGAGCATCACAAATTCAATTAGGGGTCCTGATTGATCGTGGACACCGAGAATTACCAATTCGGGCTGATTATGTAGGTAAAAACATTCCGACCTCGAATGAGGAAATGATTGTTGTTCAATTGGCGGAAGTTGATGGACATGATGAAGTAGGTATTTTCGAAAAAATAAAATAATGATGACCTTTAATTAAGTCCAGAGAGATTTAAAAGGTCGCCAAGACAACGTGTAAACACCACACGTCTATCTCTTTGCGATCTTTTGCAAAGAGTTTTTTTATGTAGAAATATAAAAAAAATAAAGTGGGTGGCATGACATGTTAAAAACAAAACAAACACGTGTTATTGGTAGAACAGGAGGAGTTATGAAACATTTTACTTCGATGAATCAGTTATCAACAAATGATATCTTTGACCTATTAAACAGAGCCGAAGAATATCGCCTCGATCATTATAAAGTGAATGAACAACTCTTCGTGGCGAACTTATTTTATGAGCCAAGTACCCGCACTAAAATGAGCTTTGTCGTAGCGCAAAAAAAACTAGGTTTAGAAATACTCGATTTTCATGCTCATGAGTCAAGTGCAAAGAAAGGCGAGTCCTTTTACGATACCGTGAAAACATATGAAGCGATAGGTGCTCAATTACTCGTCGTTCGTCATGAAGATGATGATTGGTATAAGGCGATTGAACCCCATATTAATATACCGATGATTAATGCGGGGGCAGGTAAGGCTGAACATCCGACACAATGTCTACTCGATTTACTAACGATTTATCAAGAATTTGGTTGTTTCGATGGACTAAATATCGTCATTGCTGGTGATATCAAACATAGCCGGGTGGCCCATTCTAATGCACAGGCACTGCAGAGGTTAGGAGCGAATGTATTTTTGAGTGCTGCCCCCGGATTTGAAGATCCAACTTTAGATTTACCCTATGTGACGATGGACGAGGCTGTGGAATTATGCGATGTGATGATGTTACTGCGCATCCAACATGAAAGACATGACCGGTTTAATACACAAGCCCACTACTTAGAAAGCTTTGGATTAACAAAGAAGCGTGAGGAGATCATGCGTGATCATGCGATCATCCTTCATCCAGCTCCAGTAAACCGTAATGTCGAGATTGATTCAGCATTAGTCGAATGTCAACGCTCAAGAATTCTTAAACAAATGAATAACGGCGTATATGTGAGAATGGCGCTCATGACTAAATTATTTAATAATTGGGGGATTATGAATGAAACTGCTATTGAAAAACGCGAACTGCTTTATAGTAAACAAATTGGAAGCTAGAGATGTATTAATTGAAGGAGACAAGATTACGAGAATCAGCCCAACGATCACAGATGATACGGCACATATAATTGATTGTAAGCAACACTTACTTGCTCCTGGATTCATTGATCTACATATTCATTTACGTGAACCCGGTGGTGAGCAAAAAGAGACAATTCAATCGGGAACGAAGGCTGCGGCTAGGGGAGGTTTTACGACAGTGGCTTCTATGCCGAACACATCGCCTGTACCAGATGACAAAGCAAGCGTACAACGTCTTTTAAAAACAATTTCCGATACAGCAGTTGTCCGTGTTCTCCCTTATGCAGCCATCACCAAAGGGTTGCAAGGTTTAGAACTGTCTTCGATGGAAGTATTGGCAAAGGAAAATATCTTTGCCTTTACAGATGATGGAGTTGGCATTCAAACGTCTGATATGATGCTTCGAGCAATGAAGGAAGCAGCAAAATATAATAAAGCAATTGTCGCTCACTGTGAAGATAATTCAATATTGTATGATGGTGTTGTTCATCAGGGTGAGGTAAGTGAACGTTTAAATTTACCGGGAATTCCTTCAACATGTGAATCTGTACAAATTGCGCGTGATGTTTTATTAGCTGAACAGGCAAATTGTCATTATCATGTATGTCATGTTAGTACAAAGGAGTCTGTTCGGGTCATTCGCGATGCTAAACGTGCTGGAATTCATGTTACTGCAGAAGTTACACCCCACCATTTACTGTTAAATGAAGAGGATATTCTAACTGATGATCCCGACTTTAAAATGAATCCACCATTACGGGGTAAAGAAGATCAAGCTGCATTATTAGATGGATTATTAGATGGAACATTGGATTTTATTGCGACTGATCACGCACCACATACAAAGAAAGAAAAAGCCGTTGGGTTTAGGAATGCGCCATTTGGTATTGTTGGTCTTGAAACTGCCTTTCCGCTCTTATACACTTATTTAGTTAAAACAAAAAAGCTTACATTAGAACAATTAATTGGTTTTCTAACGAAAGAACCAGCAAATGCATTTGATTTACCATATGGGAAAATTGCTGAGAACGAAGTAGCAGATCTTGTACTCATTAATTTAGACAAGCAAGAGACGATTGACAAGAAAGATTTTGTCTCTAAGTCTAGCAATACACCGTTTCATAATTGGGATGTAACTGGTATACCATTGCTCACCATTGCAGCAGGTAAGATTGTTTATGAAGCATAATAGCCAATTATAAAGCGTTCATCAACGAGCATACGAAGTATTCTATGAAGGAGTTGATTCGGAATGAAAAAAAATGAGGAAGTGCTTATTCTAGATACAAAAAAGATCGCTTCCGATACGATTGAAATGACGTTACAACATGCACAAATTAGTAAAACAGCTAAACCGGGCCAATTTCTTCATATTAGCGTTCCTAATCGAACATTGAGAAGACCGATCTCAATAGCAGCCATTGATCAAGAAAAAGAAGAAATTATCATTATTTTTAAAATCGTAGGTAAAGGAACACTAGCGTTAGCGAATCTAAAGCCGGGCTTGACATTAAATGTTCTTGGACCAAATGGTAGCCATTTTGATCTTTCTGCTAAAGAAAACTCTACCATTTTATTAATTGGTGGGGGAGTAGGGATACCACCATTGTATTGTCTTGGGGAAAAGTTAGCAGAGAAAAACATAACGATCATCTCCATACTCGGCTTTCAAACAGAAGACTATGTTTTTTATGAACACGAGTTTTCCCAGTTTGGTCAAACTTATGTGGTGACGAATGATGGTTCCTATGGTGAAAAAGGGTATGTGACTGATCTGTTAAATCGTGTAGAAGATTTTGATCACTATTATACGTGTGGCCCTTTACCAATGCTTCAAGCCGTAACTAAAAAACTAGCGCATAAACAGGGGTATCTATCACTTGAGGAACATATGGGGTGCGGTATCGGTGCCTGTTTTGCATGTGTCATTCCAACGAAAGAACCAGGTAGTTACCGAAGAATTTGTAAAGATGGACCTGTTTTTCCGGCTGAGGAGGTTAGTATATGACAAATCTAGCAGTAGATTTACCGGGGTTATCGTTAAAAAATCCAATTATGCCTGCTTCTGGTTGCTTTGCATTTGGGCGCGAATATAGTGAGTTTTATGATTTAAGTATTCTGGGCGCGATTATGATGAAAGCTGCCACTGGAGAAGAACGTTATGGGAATAAAACACCCCGTGTCACTGAAACATCCTCAGGTATGCTCAATGCTATTGGTTTGCAAAACCCTGGTGTTGATAAAATTATCGAAAGAGAAGTTCCTTTCCTAGCATCATACAACACATCACTCATTGCGAATATATCTGGGAGTACCATTGAGGAGTATGAGCAAGTAGCCCGAGCCTTTAATCAAACGAAAGACGTCCACGCGCTGGAATTGAATATCTCTTGCCCGAATGTGAAAGAAGGCGGTGTACAGTTTGGAACCGATCCGAAAATGGCTGCCCATGTGACAGAAAGAGTAAAAAAGGCGAGTCATTTACCGGTCTATGTAAAATTATCACCTAATGTAACGGATATCGTAACGATTGCGAAAGCGGTTGAGTCTGCAGGTGCTGACGGTTTATCTATGATCAACACACTGACAGGTATGCAGATCGACTTACAAACAAAGCGCCCCTTGCTCGCAAATAAGCATGGTGGGTTATCAGGTCCAGCAATTAAGCCTGTCGCCATTCGAATGATCTATGAAGTAAAAGAACATGTTGATATTCCCATCATTGGTATGGGCGGTGTTAGTCATGCCGAAGATGTCTTGGAGTTTTTATTGGCGGGAGCGAGTGCGGTCGCAGTAGGTACGGCAAACTTCGGGAATCCATTTGTATGTCAGGAAATAATTGAGGAGCTGCCCGAAGTCTTAAAAAAATATGGATTTTCATCTGTTCAGGATGCAATTGGAAAGGGGCATTGACCACGTGAATAATATGTATGTAGCACTTGATTTTCCGAGTTGGGAAGAAACAGAATCATTTATCAGTATACATCGTTTACAAGGTGTGCCAGTTAAGGTAGGGATGGAGCTATTCTACCGGGAAGGTCCTGACGTCATAAAAAGGTTAAAAGAAGATCAGCATCCGATTTTTCTAGATTTAAAACTTCATGATATTCCAACAACTGTTTTTCGGGCAATGCGAAACTTAGCAGAACTAGATATTGATCTTGTTAATGTTCATGCACTTGGTGGAGTGGAAATGATGAAACAAGCAAAAGCAGGTTTGCGCTCGGGTGCGCGTACTGACCATGAAACGAAATTAATTGCGGTAACGATTTTAACATCATTTGATAAAAAAACAATGAATCAGGAACTTTTATTACCTGGAGAAATAGCGGAACATGCTGTTCATTTAGCGAAAATGGCAAAACAAAGCGAGGTGGATGGGGTTGTTTGTTCTGTTCATGAGGCGGTAGGCATTAAAGCAATCTGTGGCCAAGATTTTATAACGGTCACCCCGGGCATTCGATTAGAAGCATCAGGTCGAGATGATCAGAAACGAGTTGCTACCCCTTACTATGCTCGGGAATATCATGCTGATCGTATTGTGATTGGAAGAAGTATTACAGAAGCAGAAAATCCAAGGGAAGCCTATGAACGAGCAATAAAGGAGTGGTCAAATGAAACCAAGTTATGAAATCGCAAAAGATCTTTATGATATTCAGTCGGTACAAATTAAAGTAGAAGGTTATTTTACATGGACATCTGGCATTCAGTCACCCATTTATTGTGATAATCGTCTAACAATGTCTTATCCAGCAGTTCGTCAGAAAATTCGGCAAGCATTTATTGAGAAAATAGCGACCATGAAGGAGAAACCAGATGTCATTGCCGGTTGTGCAACTGCTGGAATACCCCATGCAGCTTGGTTAGCCGAAGAATTGAATCTACCAATGGTGTATGTCCGCTCTTCAGCGAAGGCGCACGGAAAAGGAAATCAGATCGAGGGTACCTTTAAAAAGGGACAAAAGATCCTTGTTATTGAAGATTTGATTTCTACTGGTGGTTCGTCGATTCATGCTGCTCAAGCGTTACGTGCAGAAGGTGGAGTAGTTATTGGGGTGCTTGCGATCTTTACATATGGATTAGCAAAGTCGATTAGCCATTTTTCTGGGGCTGACATCGAATTTGATACGATCACAGGTTTTGATGAACTTTTATATGTATTGGTGAAAGATGGTCAAATCAAAGAGAATGATAAACAGAAACTGTTAGCATGGCGTGATCAAGTAGAGGCATGATTTTTTGAGACAAGTCATTACGACGGTTAAAAGCCCCTGAAAGCTGTGCTAACGATTTTATTCTTTGCTCGTTCCAATTTTCCCTGCCTGGCAGTGTGACCAGATAAGGAATCAAGTGATCACCTTCACTTATGGCTAACTGGACATAGCTTGAACAGGTAGATTAGGATATACTGAGGATAGGAATGAATAACGAGTACATGGGAGACTATGGTTATGAAGATTGATGATTATGCATTATTATTAAAGTTGAATGAAATTGGGACGATTCATGGAACAGCTAAAGTGATCTTAATTTCGCAACCAGCTGTATCACAGCGCCTTAAGTATATTGAGGAGTACTTTGGTGAAAAGATTTTTATTCGCACATCAAGACGTTTATTATTAACACCGAGTGGCGAATTGATTCTCGAACATGCCAAAAGATTGATAAAGCAAGAACAGCTGTTAAAAAACAATCTAGGCCAATCAAGTGAAGAAGTGAAGGGGACGTTATCAGTTGCCAGCTCTTCCCTAATTAGTCAACGCTTTTTACCGGAAATTTTAGCGAAATTAACGAGTGATTATCCGCAGATATCGATTGATTTGATGACGGGTATTAGTGAAACGATTAAGCGGAACCATAAAGACTATCATGTTTGTATTATTCGTGGAGAAAAATTAAAAGACAGTACATGTGAACGTTTATTTGAGGATCCGTTATACATATTTGATACGAAACCATTTTCTAAACAGACAGTGAAAGAGCGACCGCTGATCTCATTTAAAAGTGATGACAGTATGGATGAAATCGTAGATCATTGGCTGTATCATCATCAGCATCATATGAAGCCCCAAAAAACAATTCGTGTCGATCAAATTGAAACATGTAAACAATTTATGATGCAAGGACTTGGTATGGCTGTTTTACCAAAGAGCGTGTCAGACTCGCTCATGGATGATTATCCCCATATGCCCTTAGAATTAAATCATCAACCTGTTACACGGGACACTTGGATTTGTTATCAAAAAGAAGTGCTGAATTTGCCACAAGTGGAGACGTTTATTAAGATTCTACTTGCTGAGACGTATATTTAAAAAGGGATCTATCATATGCCCGCAAATCGTGAAGAAGCCGATACATGAAAACGGATGACCGCCTCGGAGGTCATCCGTTTTATCTTGTTACTCTTTTTTTAATTGGGTGATAATTGATGGGCTCGGTGTTACGGATAATGTTTTTTGCTGATCATAGACCACATATCCGGGTTTTGCCCCCCGGGGTTTTTTGACATGTTTGACTTGCGTATAGTCGACGGGTACCGATGAGGACTGTTGTGCTTTACTGAAATAAGCGGCTAATTGTGCAGCTTCATATAAAGTGTCCTCACTCGGTTCTTGTGACCGCACGATAACATGTGATCCAGGGATATCTTTCGTGTGTAACCATACATCATTTCGATGAGCCATACGGTGTGTGACATACTCGTTTTGATTATTATTTTTGCCGACAAAAATTGGTGTTCCGTCTGTAGAGACAAACTCTTCGGGAGTTGGTTGTTTGTTTTTCCTTCTTTTCTTTTGTCGTTGTTTTTTTAAATATCCTTCATCACGTAGCTCTTCCCTAATTTCTTCTATATCTGTTTCTCGAGCCGTCTCGATTTGTTGAAGTAACTGATCTAAATAAGTGATTTCTCGTTTTGTTTTTAATATTTCACTCGTTACTTTTCGTTTTGAAGTCGATAGTTTTCGATATCTTGTAAAGAGAGCTTGCGCATTTTCACTTGGTGTTTTATCCGTCTGTAAGTCAATGGTGATCTCTTGTTGATCAGGATCATAATAGTCCACAACAGTAACGGATGGATCACCTTGTGTAACAAGATGTAAATGTGCAGTTAGCAGTTCACCCCTTTTTTGAAAGGTGTTTGCCGTATCCGCTTTTTTTAATGATCTTTCATGAATCTTTAGCTTCCGTTCGTTTTTATTTAACTCATTTTTAATGAGACGATAAAGGTCTCTTGCTCGCTGTTTAACACGATCACGCTCTGCTTTACCTGAATAAAATTGATCCAACATCTCATTCGTTGATGAAAAGCATTCTTGTTCACCGTCCAGATAAGTAATCGGAATCACATGGAAATCTTCCCGGTCATTTCGATAAATGGTTGGTGCATATGCTTGCTCCCTAATTTTCTTCTGAAATTCTAGGAATTGGTTTTTATATAAGTCAGGGGAGCCAAGCGCGGCTTGTGTGATCATTTCTTTGGCAGCAAATGGTGACACCCCTGTAAGTAGATTTACAATTTGTCGATCTAGTTTACCAGCATTAAAATCGAGGTTGTTAATGAAATCATCACCATCAATCGATAATGGATCCATTTTATCTTGTGAAGGTGGTGGAATGTATTCATGTCCAGGTAAAATCGTTCGATAGCGGTTTTGCATGGCTGAAACATGTTTTAAACTGTCAATAATATTGGATTTATTTTCACTCAATAATAAAACGTTACTATGTCTCCCCATCAGTTCGATGACGAGTGTGTGTGTTGATTGATCTCCAATCTCATCAACGGTACGCATCGTAAACGTGACAATACGCTCCATTCCATCTTGTTCAATAGACTCAATAAAAGCACCTGATAAATACTTTCGTAGAAGCATACAGAACATCGGTGGTTCTTGTGGATTCTCGTATTTATCTTTTGTTAAATGAAATCGCGCATATGTTGGGTGAATCGATAATAATAATGAATAGTTTGTTCGTTGATTTCGTACAGTGAATACAAGCTCTGTTTCTGTTGGTTGATAAATCTTTGAAATACGTCCATTGACAATCTTATCTTGTAACTCCTCTGTTATTGCTTTTGTTACAATTCCATCAAATGGCATACAATCACCTCATGTTTAATTATAGCATTAATTAGGACAAGACGGCATAGATATTCATATAGATACTTGAATGAAATTTATAATTACCCAAACCAGCAACATCGATGTGGGTGTTGCACTAAACCCGTATTATGAAATTCATTAACTTAAAAGGGAGCATAAAAACGAATGAGCATCTTAGAGCAAGTACCTTAACATGGGGGAATGTCATTTGAACTGGTATCAATTGGATGTGGAACGCGTAGAGCAAAAATTGCATGTCACGGCAAGCCAAGGTCTTTTGCATGGACAAGTAGATGAGCGACGAGAGCAATATGGTTTGAATCAGATCGAAAATGAAAAGAAAGTCTCTAAATGGTTGCTATTCCTAAAGCAATTCCAAGACTTTATGGTGTTGGTATTACTCGGCGCCACATTAATTGCCGGATTGTTAGGGGAATACATCGATGCCACTGCTATTTTAATGATCGTATTTGTGAATGGTTTTATTGGTTTTTTCCAAGAGCAAAAGGCTGAAAATTCTCTTGAGAAATTAAAAGAACTTTCGGCACCAATTGCGACCGTATTAAGAGAAGGGGAATGGATAAAGTTACCGTCGAAAGAAGTGGTCGTTGGGGATATCTTACGCATCACAAGTGGTGATCGAATTACGGCTGATCTGCGGATTGTGCAAGCAAATGGTTTGGAAACGGAAGAATCTCCCTTAACCGGCGAATCACTCCCCGTTATGAAACATGCTACAGCGATAAGGAAAGATGATCTTGCCGCACAGGACCAAGTTAATATGGGATTTATGGGCACGCTTGTAACACGTGGTTCTGGCCTTGGTATTGTTGTCAATACAGGGATGAATACGGTGATGGGACAAATTGCATCGTTAATGGTGAGAACCAAAAAAGCCATCACACCGTTAGAGCATAAATTAGCTGAACTCGGAAAATTATTGATTGTTGTTGTACTCATGTTAACGGCGCTCGTTGTCTTTGTTGGAGTTTATCAGGGACAACCTATTTATGATATGTTTTTAGCGGGGGTTTCCTTAGCCGTTGCTGCTATACCGGAAGGCTTACCTGCCATTGTTACTGTCGCACTTTCATTAGGGGTTCAACGAATGATTAAACGGAAGGCGATCGTTAGGAAAATCTCGGCAGTAGAAACATTGGGTTGTGCATCGATTATTTGTTCAGATAAAACCGGGACCATTACAGAAAATGAAATGACCGTAAAAGAAATGTTTTTAAACGATCAGTATATCACGGTTTCTGGGGATGGTTATGATCGTGAGGGTGGGTTTTATTTAAAAGATCAACAACTAAGTCAGGATTATCCAAACTTAGAATCGATGTTACACTATGGCAGTCTATGTAATCATGCTTCTTTACAAGTCAAGAAAGGGAAGTATATCGTTGATGGTGATCCGACAGATGGGGCATTACTTGTTGCCGCTCGGAAAATTGGGTTAATGCATCAAAATAATGCTAACTATAAAATGATTAAAGAAATACCCTTTGATTCAGAACGAAAACGCATGAGTGTTGTCATTGAAGATGAAAATAATATGCGCTTTTTAATTACTAAAGGAGCTCCAGAAATTCTACTACCACGATCTACCTTCTATGTTGATCAAGAAGGGCGTAAAAGCTTAGTTGATAAACGACCGATCGAAAATGCGGTGAATCAGATGGCTGAGAAAGCATTACGAACCATTGCGATCTGCATCAAACCGCTGACAAAGGAACATTCAGTGGATTCCACGTTTTTAGAGAAAGACCTTACGTTTATAGGGTTATATGGATTGATGGATCCACCAAGAAAAGAAGTAAAGTCAGCCATTATGGAATGTAGAGAAGCGGGAATAAAAACGGTCATGATTACGGGTGATCATGTAAAAACGGCGCGAGCGATTGCCAATCAAATTGATCTACTTCCTGAAAATGGGCTTATATTAGAAGGTTTTGAATTAAATGATATGTCAACTGCTGATTTACGAGAAGTGATTGATGATGTTTATGTTTTTGCTAGAGTGACGCCCGAGCATAAATTGAAGATTGTTGAAGCCTATCAAGCACAAGGTCATATTGTTGCGATGACTGGTGATGGGGTTAATGATGCACCGGCAATTAAAGCGAGTGATATCGGGATCAGTATGGGAAAAAGCGGGACAGATGTTACGAAGGAAGCTTCCTCTTTGATTTTAATGGATGATAATTTTGCAACGATAAAAGATGCAATTAACGAAGGACGTAATATTTACGAAAACATTCGTAAATTCATCCGCTATTTATTAGCGTCTAATGTTGGAGAAATCCTTGTGATGTTATTTGCGATGCTGCTCGCACTCCCATTACCCCTTGTCCCTGTACAAATACTTTGGGTCAATTTAGTTACGGATGGATTACCAGCCATGGCACTTGGTTTAGATAAGCCAGAAGCAGATAGTATGAAACACTCTCCTCGAGATCCACGAGAAGGTATTTTTTCTAGAGGTTTAGGATTTAAAATTATTAGTAGAGGGTTTTTAATTGGGATTGTCACCTTGATCGCATTTATTCTCACATACCAAAATAACCCAGCTTATTTAATCCATGGGCAAACTGTCGCTTTCACAACATTAGTTATTGCTCAACTGATCCATGTCTTTGATTGCAGAAGCGAAGAGAGTGTATTCGCTCGAAATCCATTTGAAAATATATATTTACTTTTAGCAATTATCTCATCTCTTCTATTATTACTTGTCGTTGTTTATTGGGAACCATTACAGCCGATCTTTCACACAACGGCTTTAGGTTTACGTGATTGGTTACTCATTATCGGATTAAGCTCTTTACCAACGATGTTGTTTGGTTTGACGAAAAAATATTAGAGGCCAGCCTTTCAATCATCTGTTAAGCCCAACTGCTCCTTACCGGCATAATGCCAGCTTCCTTATGAATGATCCGTTTTAATCAGACTATGAAGTGGTTTGAATTGAAATATATGTTAGTATGGAGAAGAAGGCTTAACATATAGGAGTAAATAATGACTGCAAATAGTGATTATAATGAGCGGACCATGGAAGGCCTCCTAGGATAAAATATGATCATAAAAGAAGAGTTTATCCACAATAGGCAGAAAAAAGTTGTATTTAGTCTATCATTTTCTTTATAATAGACGTATTATATAAAGAGGAATTAATAGAAAGTGAAATTAGGGGAAGTTTAAGGGGGAACCAGCTTGGGTTTGCAATTAATTAATATCGGTTTTGGTAATGTTGTTTCTGCGAGTAGAGTAATTTCTATTGTGTCACCAGAATCAGCGCCAATAAAACGAATTGTGACGGTCGCTCGTGATAATAATAAACTAGTAGATGCAACATATGGGAGAAGAACAAGAGCCGTTATTATAACGGATAGTGACCATGTTGTATTGTCGGCTGTCCAACCGGAAACCGTTGGACAAAGAGTGTTAAGTCACGATGAAATATCTGATGAATAGTAGGAGGAAATCATGTTGAATGATGAGAAAGGAATCTTATTTATTCTCTCAGGTCCTTCCGGAGTAGGAAAAGGAACGGTTAGAGGAAGGTTATTTGAACGAGCGAAAAACCTTAAATACTCAATATCGATGACAACCAGAGAGAAACGTGCGGGCGAAGTAGATGGGGTTGACTATTTTTATAAAACAAAACCGGAGTTTGAAAAGCTCATTAAAGAGAAAAAGCTTTTAGAACATGCGGAATATGTTAATAATTATTATGGAACCCCTAAAGAATATGTTGAAGAGACGTTAGCGGCTGGACACGATGTCTTTCTAGAGATTGAGGTTCAAGGTGCATTGCAAGTACAGAAGAATTTCCCAGAGGGTGTATTTCTATTCTTATTTCCGCCTAGTTTAGATGAGTTGCAACAACGAATTGTAAATAGGGGAACAGAGTCTAAAGAATTAGTGGAAAACCGTCTGAAGGAAGCCAAAAAAGAAATTGAGATGATGCATGCTTATGATTATGTCGTGGTGAATGATGATGTTGATACGGCGGTCACTAAGATCGAAGCAATCATTCAAAGTGAACATTGTAAGCAAGAGCGTGTCGCTCAACAATATAAAAAGATACTGGAGACTGATCATAATGTTAGAACCATCAATTGATTCACTACAAGAGAGAATAAAAAACAAATATACATTGGTTACATTATCAGCTCGTCGAGCAAGAGACTTACTGGAAACGAATGATCTACTAATTGAAGAGCCAACATCAAGGAAATATGTTGGAATGGCACTTGAAGAAGTGCAAGCAGGTAAATTAAAACTAAAAACAAATGAAACAAAGTAGTTTACTTAATGAATTTCATAATACCCGTTTAGTGCAACATCGATACAACATATAGTTGCGACGAACCGTTCTTAACTACATACTGTATCGATGTTGCTGATTTTGACAATTATGAAATTCATTCTACTAAGTGATTCGTATTGAAACGGATCGATCCATATAGTGGCATGGTTTTATTGGGGGAAGATGTGCATAAGCAAAGATTAATGATTGAATCTTTGACAAAGGCATATCATCGCTCTATTAATCGCGCCTCGTTATTCAATGATTGGTTGTTTAATATGAGAAAAATATAGCGCTAGACATCTGGACATAAACGGTGATCGTCCATTTGTTTTCGATCACAATCATGATTACCCTCGCATTTATAATTGGCGAGGGTAATATTTATTTGTGAATATATTTTTGGACAAAGATAACCCGAAAAGCTTAATGAATCGTTTTAGATAGGGTATGATTTAGATAGGGAACCAAAAGGGTAACAAACAGAAGGAGGTTTTATAAATGTTACGCAATAAAAAGATTATTTTAGGTGTCACTGGTGGAATTGCTGCCTATAAAGCGTGTGATTTAACAAGTAAATTGACACAGCAAGGGGCAGAAGTGCGTGTGATGATGACAGAAAGTGCCACACAATTTGTATCGCCATTAACCTTTCAAGCGATCTCAAGAAATCCAGTCTATACAGATACATTTGATGAGAAGGATCCGGAAAAAATTGCACATATTGACCTTGCTGATTGGGCAGACATCGCCATTATTGCTCCGGCAACAGCTAATATAATCGCGAAGATGGCGAATGGTATTGCTGATGACATGATCTCAACAACACTCCTCGCTACCCAGGCAACAATTTATATTGCACCTGCGATGAATGTGCATATGTACGCACATCCAGCCGTTATAAAAAATATGAAACGGTTAGAGGATTGGGGTTATCATTTTATTGAACCAGGATCTGGTTACTTAGCATGTGGATATGTTGGCAAAGGACGGTTGGAGGAGCCACAAACGATCATCGATACAATCGATCGTCATCAAAGTAAGTCAACCCTATTTTCCGGGAAAAGGTTTCTCATCTCAGCAGGGCCAACACGTGAACAAATTGATCCGGTGCGCTTTTTTACAAATCGATCCTCTGGTAAAATGGGATTTGCGTTAGCGGAAGCAGCAGCGAATATGGGGGCAGAGGTGACGCTTGTAGCGGGACCTGTTGCCATGAAAAGCAACCATCCTCTCATTCACCAAATTGATGTAACAACAGCTGAGGACATGTATGTGAGCATGCATGAAGCGTTTACGAACACAGATGTCGTTATTAAAGCAGCTGCTGTGGCAGACTATCGCCCAAAAGATGTTTATGATGAGAAAATGAAAAAAACAACTGGTGATTTACACGTGGAGATGGAACGTACGAAAGATATTTTACAATCGCTGGGGGAAACGAAGACGAATCAATATGTCGTTGGTTTTGCAGCTGAAACTTCAAACCACTTAGAAAATGGCCGGGCTAAATTACAACGAAAGCACTTAGATGCAATTGTTGTGAATAACGTTGCAACGGAAGGGGCAGGTTTCGGTGGAGATACGAATATTGTTACATATATAAATAATAAAGGTGACGAAAAAGATATTCTACTCGCACCAAAACGGACAGTAGCGGAAAAGTTACTCGGATTTATAGCCGAGGACATAAAGGATGACAAGTAGTGAATATTGCTAAAGTTATTGTAGATGTTCCTGCTCTATCCACGAACCAGACATTTGATTATCTCATTCCGAAGCAATTTGAAGAGATCATTGAAGTCGGCATGCGTGTGCTGATTCCGTTTGGCCCAAGAAAAATAACGGGATTTGTAGTAGAAAGAACATCAGAGTCCGAATTTGATAAATTAAAAGGAATTATTGATGTCCTTGATCTGACACCTGTTTTGACAAAGGAGCTTTTAGAGCTAGGGAAATGGCTTTCTAACCAAACACTATGCTTATATATCACTGCTTTTCAGGCGATGCTACCTCAAGTATTAAAAGCTAAATACGACAAAGAAATTGTCAGGCTAACCGAGGAAACATTACCCGCTGAACTGGAGTTTTTATTCGCAGAAAATGATTCGATTCCGTATGAAAAAATAACGAACTCCACAATCAGTTATTATCAATTGCGAAAATCAATCGAAAACGGGGATATCGTCGTTCATTATCTTGTGAAGTCACAAGTGACAAAGAAGTATCGAACAATGATTGAGCCTGCGCTCGAAACACATTTACTTGAAGAAGCCCGGATTAATTTACCAAAAAATGCGAAGAGACAAGTGCAAATACTCGGTTATTTCGTTGATTCGCCTGTAGCGATTGAACAAGGTAAATTATTTGCTGAGCTACAGATCAATCGGGGTCATGTGAAAACACTCATTGATAAAGGATTACTACAAGAACAAAAAGTAGAAGAGTATCGAAATCCTTATGATGATGATTCGTTTGAGCGAACCTCTCCACTCCCTTTACTTGAAGAACAAAAAAATGCGATTCAACCGATTAAAGAGACAATCGCAAATCATGAACATGCTGTATTTCTATTACATGGTGTAACAGGGAGTGGTAAAACGGAAATTTATTTACAAGCAATCGAAGATGTGATTCAAAAAGGCGAAGAAGCGATTGTTTTAGTACCAGAAATATCACTTACTCCACAAATGGTGACACGTTTTAAAGGTAGATTTGGAGCAAAGGTAGCTGTCTTACACAGTGCTTTATCCAATGGAGAGAGGTATGATGAGTGGCGCCGTATTCACCAAAAGGAAGTTAAAGTCGTTGTAGGCGCTCGATCTGCTGTATTCGCACCATTTGAGAATCTTGGTATTATTATCATCGATGAAGAACATGAAACAACCTATAAACAAGAGGATCAACCCCGTTATCATGCACGTGATGTTGCCATTCAACGCGGGAAGACGCATCAGTGTCCTGTCGTGCTTGGAAGTGCAACACCGACATTGGAATCATTTGCCCGCGCCAAAAAGGATGTTTATCATTTAGCTACTTTAAGCAAACGAACAAACGATAAATCTATGCCTGAGGTGGAAGTCATTGATATGCGAGCAGAACTTCATGCAGGAAACCGAACGATGTTCTCGCGTAGCTTAAAACAAAAGATTCAGGAACGAATTGAAAAAGGCGAACAAACGGTTCTCTTATTGAATCGACGTGGCTATTCAACATTTGTCATGTGTAGAGACTGTGGCCATGTAAAAGAATGCCCACATTGTGATATTGCTTTAACTTTTCATAAAAAAAGCAATCAATTGAAATGTCATTATTGTTCAAAGGAAGAGCCGATGCCTCAGACTTGTCCAGCATGTGAAAGTGAGTTAATACGATATTTTGGGACGGGTACCCAGCGCGTTGAGGAAAGCCTGACAGCAGAAATTCCAGGAGCAACCATCATTAGAATGGATGTTGATACGACAAGAAGAAAAGGTGCCCATGAAAAATTACTCAATCAATTTTCGAATCAGGAAGCGAATATATTATTGGGGACGCAAATGATCGCTAAAGGCCTTGATTTTCCGAATGTGACCCTTGTCGGTGTATTATCAGCAGATTCCATGTTGCATTTACCTGATTTTCGTTCATCCGAAAAAACCTTTCAGTTATTGACACAAGTAAGTGGACGAGCAGGGCGCCATGACTTGCCGGGGGAAGTTGTTGTACAAACCTATACACCTGAGCATTATAGTATTGAGCTTGCAAGTACATATGATTTCTACAAGTTTTATGAACAGGAAATGAGTACGAGGAGAACCTTTAGATATCCGCCTTATGTATTTTTAACGTTAATGACGATAACTCATAAGAATAAAAATAAAGCAATAGAGACAACACAACGCATTGTTCAGTTGCTCTTACAAAACGTTCAAAAGGATACGGTTATTTTGGGGCCAACCCCTTCACCGATTTCAAAAATAAAAGATAGATATCGATACCAATGCATGATAAAATATCGGCATGAGCCTGACTTACGGAAATTGATCAACCAAATCCTCGATCAATTTTTTGATGAAATTCAGAAGAAGGATTTACAAATTATAGTCGATATGCAACCATATCAATTAATGTAGAAAGTAGTGATTCATAGTGAAAAAAATCGTCTTTATGGGGACACCTGATTTTTCTGTACCTATTTTACAACAATTGCTCGAAGCAGATTATGAGGTTGTTTTAGTTGTGACACAGCCTGACCGTCCAAAGGGTCGACGTCGAACATTAACCCCACCGCCGGTTAAAGAAGAAGCGGTAAAGCATGGTATTCCCGTTTTTCAACCGGAAAAGCTTGGGCAAGACTATGAGGAAATAATCAAGTACGAACCGGACCTCATCATTACAGCGGCATACGGACAATTATTACCGAATGAATTGCTTGAATCACCGAAGTACGGCAGTATTAATGTGCATGCTTCATTATTGCCTGAACTACGTGGTGGAGCTCCTATTCATTACGCAATTATGCAAGGGAAAAAGGAAACAGGGATTACGATCATGTATATGGTGGAAAAACTAGATGCCGGTGACATCCTATCCCAGCAGAAAGTAGCAATTGATCCAGCCGACCATGTTGGCTCACTGCATGATAAGCTTTCAGTTGCAGGATCAGAGCTATTATTAGAAACATTACCATCGTTATTTCAAGGAAAATTAACACCGGAAAAACAAGATGAATCAAAAGCGACATTTGCTGCTAATATTAGTCGTGAACAAGAGGAAATCAATTGGTCAATGAATCATACAGATGTCTACAATCATATTCGGGGAATGAGACCATGGCCCGTTGCCTTTACGCTTTATGATGGAAAACGAATGAAAATATGGTGGGCTGAGAAAGATAATACAGCATATGATGGCAGACCAGGTGAAATTGTTCGTATAGCTGATTACGAATCATTTGTTGTTGTCTGTGGCAATGGAAAAGGTGTAAGAATTACTGAAGTTCAGCCGTCTGGAAAAACGAAACTTACCGTTGCTGAATATTTGCGGGGATCCACGGAACGAATTAAATTAGGAACGATAGTGGGAGAATAATATGACAAAATACTTGTTACGAAATACAATGTTAGATTTATTACTACGGATTGATGAAGATAGTGGATATAGTCACTTATTAATTAACCATGAGATTAATCAACGGAACATTGACGCGAAAGATGTCGGACTATTAACGGAAGTAGTCTATGGGACGATGGAAAGAAAGATTACATTGGATTATTTTATAGAACCTTTTATTGAGTCTAAGGGGAAGCTTGACTCATGGGTTAAAATGGTGTTAAGAATGTCTGTTTATCAAATGGTCTATTTAGATAAAGTTCCGGCCCATGCCATTATCAATGAGGCAGTTGAGATTGCTAAACAAAGAGGGCATCAAGGGATTGCTTCATTTGTCAACGGAGTCCTACGAAATATACAAAGAAAAGGGCTACGAAAAACAAGTGAAATTACGGATGAAGTAGAGCGCCTTTCAATCGAAACAAGTCATCCAAAATGGCTTGTAGAAAGATGGATTTCCCACTACGGATTTCAAGTAACGAAAGAAATGTGTGAAGCAAATCTATCCAGAAAACAGCTAACTGTACGTGTGCAGCCTTTACGAATCTCACGGGAAGAGGCAATGGAAAAGTTAGATGAACAAGGATTACAAACGAAGGCTTCAGATTTTTCTAGCCAGGGGATTATTATCGAACAAGGAAATGTCTTGCAAACAGACTTGTTTCTAGATGGGTATCTGACGGTTCAAGACCAGAGTTCAATGCTCGCAACGGAAATGCTCGATGTAGAGAGCGGAATGCATGTGCTTGATGCCTGTAGTGCACCTGGTGGTAAAGTGACACATATTGCTGAGAAAATGAATGATGAAGGAAAAGTGAATGCTTATGATCTTCATAAAAAGAAGATCAACCTCGTGAAAGATAAGGCCACTACATTAAAGTTATCGATTATCGATGCAAAAAATGGGGATGCTCGTAAATTACAGGAACTTCATGAGGACGAAACTTTTGACCGCATTCTCATCGATGCTCCATGTTCAGGATTAGGCGTGATTCGAAATAAGCCAGACGTTAAATATAATAAAGAAGTCAAAGATATCCAACGGTTAGCGACGATTCAATTAGATATCATAACAAAGGTAGCCCCTTTGCTGAAAAAAGGTGGATTGTTGATCTACAGTACATGTACTGTTGACGTAGAAGAAAATGAAGAGGTTGTTAAAAAGTTTTTACAATCCAATCAAAATTTTAGTGTGGATCCGAATTTTTCCGAAGCCCTCCCACCGATCATTAAGCAAGATGGAAATATGAATGAATATGGATTGCAAATTTTCCCACAAACTTATGGGACGGATGGCTTTTTCATGACCCGGCTCATCAAACAATCTTAGGTAAATCATAAATCTTTCATTTAAATGAGTCATTATGTTTAATTCTCAAAGATGTTGTGTAATACTCTACTTATAAGTAAGATAATTGGATTTCCTTAAATGAGCAGTGTTCTCTTATAATGAGGTGATAGGATGAAGGCTAATTTTTTAACTGATCAAGGTCAAGTTAGAAAACATAACGAAGATGCTGGCGGAATTTATTATAATTCTACCGGCCAAGTTTTAGCGATTATCGCTGATGGTATGGGTGGCCATCAAGCAGGTGATGTTGCAAGTCAAATGGCTGTTTCCATCATGCAAACCGCATGGGAGAAAACAGATGAATTTACGGAACCAGAACAGGCAGAAGAATGGATGTCTGAGACGTTTAAAAAAATGAATTTATCAATCTTTAACCACGCGCTTGAAAAAGAAGTGTATAAGGGAATGGGAACGACTGTAGTAAGTGCCATTGGGACAGATGAATTTATTATTATTGGACATATTGGTGATAGTCGGTGTTATCTTCGGAATGAAGATGGATTTAAGCAGATTACAGAAGATCATTCTTTAGTGAATGAACTCGTGCGATCTGGCGAAATATCTCATGAGGATGCTGAACATCATCCAAGAAAAAACATCGTCCTTAAAGCAATGGGAACAGAAGAAAATGTGTCGGCAGACATCCGTTGCCTCAGTTGGGAACGGGGCAACCAAGTTGTATTATGCTCTGATGGATTATCCGATAAAATGACAAATAAAGAATTAGGCGACTATGTTCAAGCATGGGAAAATAAAACTGATATTGGTCAAGAATTAATTGATTTAGCTAATGAAAGAGGCGGGGAAGATAATATTTCACTGGCGATCATATCGCATCAGCCGTCAGAAGAGGCGGGTGGTCAACCGTGTTAGAAGGCCATCTGCTCAGCGAGCGATATAAGATTCAAAGGAAAATTGGCGGGGGTGGGATGGCCAATGTTTATTTGGCAATCGATACGATCCTAGATCGTGATGTAGCCATTAAAGTATTACGTTTAGAGTATGCGAATGACGAGGAGTTCATCACGCGATTTGATCGAGAAGCACAGGCAGCAACGAGTCTCTCACATCCCAATATTGTTAATATATTTGATGTAGGGGAAGAAGAACATATTCTCTATATGGTGATGGAATATGTGGAAGGGTTAACGTTAAAAGAATACATACAACAATACGGACCCATTGGGGTCGAGGAATCTTTAAGTATTATGAAACAGGTGACATCAGCAATTGCTCATGCCCATGAGAACAATTTCGTACATCGTGATATTAAACCGCAAAATATATTAATGGATTCATATGGACATGTGAAAGTTACCGACTTTGGAATTGCGATTGCATTGAGTGCGACAGCGCTCACACAAACAAATGCGATTTTAGGTTCTGTCCATTATTTATCACCAGAACAAGCTCGGGGAGGATCGGCAACAAAGAAGTCTGATATTTACTCACTTGGAATTGTATTTTATGAATTATTAACAGGTAAATTGCCTTTTTTCGGACAAACCCCGGTTGCGATTGCGTTAAAACATTTGCAAAAGGATACGCCATCTGTGAAACGTTTTGATCAAACCATTCCACAGAGTGTTGAAAACATTGTCCTGCGATCAACAACGAAGGACACGCTTCATCGTTATCAAACAGTCGGTGAGATGGAAGAGGCATTAGAAACGGCATTACATCCTGATAAAATAAATGAAGCGCTCTATCAACCGCCAATTGTCGCTGGAGACGAAACAAAAGCAATTCCAATTATAATGGATGAACAGCTTCAGTCTCATGCGAATGATGAAACGATTGTACATCAAACAAATTCGCCAACTAAGAATATGACAGATGAAAAAAACCCAAAGAAGAAAAAGAAGAAGAAAAAAGGGAAAAAGCGACGGATTATATTGATCTCGCTCATTATCCTATTAATTGCTGGGGTGGCCGCATTATTTGTCATGCCTCAATTATTAAAATCCAAGGAAGTAACGATACCGGATGTTACGAATATGGAGTATGATGAAGCTGTTGCTCAGATGGAAGAGCTTGAACTTGAAGTTGAACAAGAGTTAACCTTCTCCGAAGAAGTGGAAGAAGATCTCGTCGTTAAAACGGATCCGAAAGCGGGAAGAACGGCTAAAGAAGAATCAATTGTTACTATTTTTATAAGTGAAGGAAAAGAAACAACAAACTTTCCCGATTATGTCGGAAGAGATTTTACTCAAGTTAAACGACTACTTGAAGAGACTGGATTTAAAGAAGTCAAGGCAGAAGAAGAACATTCAGATCAACCTGTAGGTGAAATATTGTCACACGTAGAACCGGAAGCAAATAGTGAAATTGTCCGGAGCGATACAACCGTCATATTTAAAGTAAGTTCAGGTCCAAATCATGTGGAAGTACCAGATTTAGAGGGAATGTCGGAAAAAGAAGTGAAAACAGAGTTGGAAAAATTAGGATTGGTGATGAATAAATTGGAAGAAAGCTCTGATGATGTGTCAGAAGGCAAAGTTATTCATCACTCGCCTGCGGAGGACACCGAATTGAAAATTGGTTCAACAGTCGATGTCTATATTTCGCTTGGAGCGGAGGAAAAGCCTCCCGTTTCACATCAAGTTACTTTATCTGTTCCTTATGAGCTAGATGGAGATGTAGAACAAATGGTTCGGATTTACATCGATGATATGAATCATGACTTATCCGAAGTCTTTCAACAAGAAAGAACGAAAAATGATAAAGATTTCACCATAACATTGACAATTGCGCCTGATCAAGAGGCTGAATATAAAGTAACCCGTGATGATGAAGTATATATTACGGAGATGATTACCTATGAAGAGGGTGAATAAATGCATGAAGGTAGAATTATAAAAGCGTTAAGTGGATTTTATTATGTTCAATCTGAAAATGAGGTATATGCATGTAAGGGACGTGGTGTCTTTCGTAAAAGAAAGATCAATCCACTCGTTGGCGATTTTGTGATATTTGATAAAACAAATCATAAAGAAGGTTATATAACTGAAATAAAACCACGTGAAAATGAACTCGTTCGTCCTCCTGTTGCGAACGTAAATCAGGCGGTTGTGGTTGCTTCAGCTAAAATGCCTGACTTTAATCCATTATTATTAGATCGTTTTCTCGTATTAAACGAAGCAAAAGGAATTAAGCCCATTATTTTTATTACAAAAATGGATATACCAACTCTAGAAGAGAGAAAAGTAATCGAAGACTATCAACAAGATTACGAGAAGATCGGCTATCCTGTGGAATTAATCGTTTCAGATGAAGGAAGCGATATCATGCATGTTGAACATTATTTTGAAGATAAAGTATCAGTCATTATGGGGCAATCTGGAGTAGGAAAATCATCCGTTATTAATGCCCTTAATCCGTTGCTATTGATCGAAACAGATGAAATATCCCTACGGTTAGGACGGGGAAAACATACGACAAGATATGTTGAACTTGTTAAAGTAGCAGATGGACTCGTAGCTGACACACCAGGATTTAGTTCTATTGATGTTGATCAGATGGAGGTTGAGGCACTAGCAAGTTATTTTCCCGAAATGAAGGCGCAGCAAGAAAGTTGCAGATTCCGCGGATGTCTTCATCATAAAGAGCCGAATTGTGCCGTTAAAAAAGCGGTGGATAATGGCGGAATTACGACGTATCGATATGAAAATTACATCAGATTTTTAGAGGAAATACAAATGAGAAAGCCGAGGTATTAACGATGCTAAAAATAGCACCATCTATATTATCAGCCGATTTTTCAAAATTAGGTGAAGAAATAAGAGAAATTGAACAGGGTGGGGCGGACTATGTTCATGTAGATGTTATGGACGGTCACTTCGTTCCCAATATTACAATTGGTCCTCTCATTGTGGAAGCCATTAAGCCAATTACTACATTACCACTTGATGTCCACTTGATGATTGAAAATCCAGATCAGTATATTCCAGCATTTGCTGATGCAGGGGCATCGATCATATCTGTGCATCAAGAAGCCTGCACACATTTACACAGAACGATTCAACTCATTAAAAAACAAGGTGTAAAAGCAGGAGTTGTCATTAATCCGGCAACACCCCTCGTGATGATTCAAGACATCCTTTCCGAAGTTGACTTAGTATTGTTGATGTCTGTTAATCCCGGATTTGGCGGTCAATCATTTATTTATGAAACAGTACCGAAAATAGAAAAGTTGGCAACATGGCGAACTGAGAATAATTATTCATTCGAAATCCAAGTTGACGGGGGCGTTAATCTAGAAACAGCAAAGCTCTGTACGGATGCTGGAGCAGATGTACTTGTCGCTGGAAGTGCTATCTTTAATCAACTGGATCGACATCAAGCAATTCAGGCAATCATTAAAGCAACCCAAGGTGTAGAATAACGTATGGTTACGATTGGGATTGTGGGGAATGGACCAGAGGATATGCTTCCAGATTTATCTCTATACAAGCAGAAAGTAGATATTTGGATTGGAGCAGATCGAGGTGCTTTGATCTTATTAAAGAAGGGAATTAGCGTTGATTATGCGCTTGGAGACTTCGATTCAATCAACAAGCAAGAAAAGCAAAAAATAAAGAATGCTGCGACGTTTTATCAACAATATCCAATAGAAAAGGATCAAACAGATATTGAGATCACCATATTAAAAGCATTTGAATTAGATCCTAGTTGCATCTATTTATTTGGTGTAACTGGTGGGCGACTTGACCATGAATTAATAAATATCCAATTACTACATTCCATCGTAGGAAGAAAGATACGGGGAATCATCATCGATCAATATAATCAGTTAGAGTTAACACTGCCAGGTCATCATAAGATTGAACAGAATGACACCTATCCAAATATTTCATTTGTTCCCTTTACCCAGACTGTAAAACAGCTAACATTAGCTGGATTTTATTATCCTTTACATAATCAAGACATCTCTTGGGGATCAACTCTTTGTATATCAAACAAGCTTCTTTCAAATAGTGGTAATTATTCGTATGTGAATGGCATATTATTAACTATCAAGAGTCGTGATAACATTTCTTATCCGATTCCAAAAATGATGTAAGTTTTGTTTTTTTACTAGAGGAGGGGGAACGAATGAAGTTTTATACGATTAAACTCCCGAGATTTATTGGTGGATTTGTCCGAATCATGATTGGTGTCTTCAAAAAAGATAAGTAATCATACTCATATTTATGGTGGTGAAAATGGCGAGATAAGAAGGGTGCGACAAGATGGTCTAAAAATACCTTCTAAATAGAATCCCTGTAAATGTGTAATGGTATGATAAAAGCACCCTGTATGAGAGGGTGCTTTTTCGCAAGTCATTTTAAAGACTTTATTCTTTTCAAGGTATATTAAACGCGTTGAACTTTCCCTGATTTTAGTGCTCGTGCGGAAACATAGACACGTTTAGGCTTTCCATCAACCATGATACGAGCTTTTTGTACATTCGCTTTCCATTTACGTCTGTTGGAATTTAGGGCATGAGAACGATTGTTTCCCGATCCCGTTTTTTTACCAGTTATTACACATCTTCTAGACATATAAATCCCTCCTACTCTATACAAGTACAACATTTTACACTTGTATAATTTATCACAAATAAAGTTATAAAGCAATATTTTTTATTGGTCTGGCGTGCGAATGATGAAAAGAAAGGATGTTTCGTGGGAAAAACATGTTTGTTATCTTGATAAATCTTGACATAATATAAGTAATCATTCATTGTAATAAGGGATAAATATTACCTTAAAAGAATACTGACTGTTAATAATGCTTGGTATGTAGTAAAATATGTATATAGAATAAACACGGATCGAAAACTTTCTGTAAATGGATTTGTTCGTCAGGAATGAACGGGAACAAGATGACAACTATTCATTACCTTTCTATGGAGAAATATCATGAAGTGAAAAATAAAGGAGGATCATCATGTCAATCGAATTGAATACAAAAGATGGTCAAGTCACCATTACAAATGATGTAATTGCTACAATAGCCGGTGGTGCGGCAGTTGAGTGTTATGGAATCGTTGGGATGTCTTCTAAGAGCCAAATTAAAGATGGATTTGCTGAAATTATCCGAAAAGAAAACTACTCACGAGGGATCATCGTTAGACAAGAAGATAATGCCCTTCATATTGATATGTATATTATCGTTAGTTATGGGACAAAAATTTCGGAAGTTGCCAATAATGTTCAATCACAAGTGAAGTATACATTAAATCAGTCATTGGGATTAGCCATTGACACCGTGAATATTTACATTCAAGGTGTCCGGGTAGGTAAGTAAGGTCTGTACTGATAGAGGAGGAAATATAGTGACGCTACAAACGTTAGATGGACAAGCATTTACGAAAATGGTACTCTCCGGAGCACACCATTTATCGAATAATTCAGAGAAAATTGATGCATTAAACGTATTCCCCGTACCAGATGGAGATACTGGAACAAATATGAACTTATCAATGACATCTGGGGTTAAGGAAGTTGAAAATATAAATAGTAATCGAATGAATAAGGTGACTGAGGCTTTTGCTAAAGGATTATTAATGGGGGCAAGGGGCAATTCGGGTGTCATTCTATCACAGCTCTTCCGTGGCTTTTCAAATGGTCTGATCGATCATGAAACAGTGACAACCAATCAGCTGGCAAATGCATTTGATATGGGTGTAAAAACGGCCTATAAAGCAGTTATGAAACCAGTAGAAGGAACAATTTTAACTGTTGCGAAAGATGCGGCTTCTGAAGCTGTAAAAGTCGCTGAAAATGAAAAGGACATCATTGTTTTCATGGAAAAGGTTTTATTGGAAGCGAAGGAATCGTTGAAACGTACTCCAGATTTGCTACCTATCCTAAAAGAAGTCGGTGTAGTTGATTCTGGTGGGCAAGGACTCGTAACCATTTATGAGGGATTTGTAGCCTCGTTAAAAGGAGAAGAGCTTCCTGAACAAGATGTAGATCTGATAGATATTAGTGATATGGTGAATGCGGAGCATCATAAAATTGCCCAAGATTTTATGAATACAGCTGATATCGAATACGGTTATTGTACGGAGTTTATGGTAAGGTTTGAAGATGAAAAAACGAAGAAAACCCCATTTGATGAAAATGAATTTAGAAATGAGTTAAGTGTTCGAGGAGATTCACTTCTTGTTGTTTCCGATGAAGAAGTCGTTAAAGTTCATGTTCATACAGAATATCCAGGTGAGGCGATGACTCTTGGACAACAGTATGGAAGTTTAATTAATATGGATATTGAAAATATGCGTGAGCAACATACATCAATTGTAGGAGAACAAGCGAAACAAACTACAAATGGCGAAAAAACCGACTATGCCATCGTAACAGTTGCCATGGGTTCAGGAATTAAGTCATTATTCGAAAGTCTTGGTGCTACGGTTGTCATTGAAGGTGGGCAAACGATGAATCCAAGTACACAAGATATTACGAATGCGATTGAGCAAGCAAATGCTCGGAACGTACTCATTTTACCTAATAATAAAAATATTGTCATGGCAGCAGAACAGGCAGCTGATCTTGCGGAGGAAAATGTAGAAGTCGTGTTAACAGAAACAATCCCACAAGGTATCAGTGCAATGCTCGTCTTTCATCCAGAAGTTTCAATCGAGGAAAATAAGCAGGCCATGACGGCGAATAAGGAAGAAGTGAAAACAGGACAAGTTACATATGCTGTGAGAGATACAAAAATAAATGGAATTACGATTAAAAAAGGAAACTTCATGGGAATTGCAGATGGCGATATTAAAGCATCTCATGCGGACAGAATCGAAGCTGTACAGTTGTTATTAGAAGAGTTACTTACAGATGATGACGAAATCTTAACGATCCTTCATGGAGAGGAAGTAGATCAGTCAGAAGTAGATGAACTTGTTGAATTTGTCGAACATACATACAAAGATATCGAGTTAGAAGTATATAATGGAAATCAGCCGATATACTCATATATTTTGTCTGTGGAATAAGCACAACAAAAGCAATGGTCCCGGCCATTGCTTTTTTTAATCTGAAACAAACTATTTATTTAGTCCACGCTGAGGATGAAGATCGGATTGCGCTATTGCTAAAGTTCTTAGTTGAACAAGTTAAAAACGATGGATAAGGAGAGAAGATCACTGTGTTAGGCGAGACGGTTAAAAAAATGAATGGCATAGGTGATAAGATTGCAGGAGATTTATCGATCATGGGGATTTATACGATCGAAGATTTACTAAATTATTTCCCATTCCGTTACGATGTATTCGAAGTGATTCCCCTTCGAGACTGTGTTCATGATGATCACGTAACGATCATGGGAACTGTTATTAACGAGCCATCATTAAACTTTTATGGAAGAAGGAAATCAAGATTAACATTGACGATTGAGATTGAGCGGATCGCAGTAAAAGTCGTTATGTTTAATCGGGCATTTGCAAAGAAACAAATTAATATCGGTGATGTATTAACCATTACAGGGAAATGGGATGCACATCGATTACAAATAACGGGAAGTCATTATCAGGTTGGAAAGCCGGACGATCAGGCAGAGATGAAACCGATTTATTCAGTGAAGGGTGACATAAAAAACACCCGATTGAAAAACATGATTAAACGAGGCCTGAAGGAATACGGGGATGAGGTCGAGGAGTTTTTACCGACTCACTTTCTAACATCTTATAAACTCCCCATTCGAAAAGAAGCATTATGGACGATGCATGATCCAAAAAACAGAATCGATTTAAAGCATGCTCGGAGAAGGTTTATATATGAAGAACTATTGTTATTCCAATTAAAAATGCAATTACTACGAAAGTATAAACGTGAATCGACAAGAGGAAACAAGCAATATTATGATCCAACAAAAGTAGCGTCATTTATCAATGGCTTTTCGTTTTCTTTAACAAATGCTCAAGATCAATCTTTATATGAAATTCTGTCCGATATGAAATCATCATACCGTATGAACCGCTTACTGCAAGGGGATGTTGGATCAGGGAAAACGGCGGTAGCAGCGATTTGTTTATATGCATCGATTACAGCTGGAAAGCAAGGCACACTGATGGTTCCAACTGAAATTCTGGCGGAGCAACATTATCAATCATTAACAAATCAATTTGGTGAACACGCAAAAATCGCTTTATTAACCGGATCTGTAAAAGGAAAGAAAAGAAAAGAGATTTTAGTAGCAATTGAAAACCAAGAAGTAGATATTGTAATTGGGACACACGCCTTGATTCAAGATGATGTCTTTTTTGCTGATTTAGGCCTCGTTATTGTTGATGAACAACATCGATTTGGTGTAGAACAACGACGAAAACTACGTGATAAAGGACTCGATCCTGACGTGTTATTTATGACGGCAACACCGATTCCACGTACATTAGCCATAACAGCATTTGGAGATATGGATGTTTCAGTCATTAATGAAATGCCTCAAGGAAGAAAAGTTGTTGAAACATATTGGACAACGGAAAGTACATTTGAACGTGTGCTTACCTTCATGGAAAAGCGGATTTTAAATGGAGAACAAGGATATGTTGTTTGTCCGCTAATTGAAGAATCAGATAAGCTCGATATTCAAAATGCTGTCGATCTATATCATAAACTAGCGGAATTTTATTCGCCGAAGATTAAGGTTGGTCTCATTCATGGGCGATTGTCGGCAGCTGAAAAAGATGAGATTATGGAACAGTATGTAAATAACGAATTGCAATTACTTGTTTCCACGACTGTCATAGAAGTAGGGGTTAACGTAACAAATGCAACCATGATGGTCATTTATGATGCACAACGATTTGGCCTCTCACAATTACATCAGCTACGTGGTCGGGTTGGTAGAGGAGAAAAACAAAGTTATTGTATATTAATCGCGGATCCAAAAGGCGAAACAGGGCGTGAACGTATGAAAATCATGACCGAAACGAATGATGGATTTGAATTGGCAGAGCAAGATTTAAAGCTACGAGGAGCGGGTGATTTCTTTGGGAAAAAACAAAGTGGATTACCTGATTTTAAAGTAGCGGATATTGTTCGTGATTATCGTGCACTGGAAACAGCTCGCAAAGATGCCCAGGAAATTATTGCGAATGATTTACTTGAAACAAATGAAATCTATTATCCTTTAAAACAATCACTTGAGAAGCAATCTAATCTAATAAATAAACTCGACTAAAAAGATAACTTGCATATTTAAATGCGATAATATATATTACAATTAGTACCTAGTCATAGTATTAACAAATAATAGTACATATACATGTAATGGATGGTGTTTTAGATGAGGGTAACTAAAGTAGAGCGCCAACGGTTATTAAGATCGACTATTGATGAATCACCGTTTATTACAGACGAAGAATTAGCAAAAAAATTCTCTGTTAGTATTCAGACGATTCGTCTTGATCGAATGGCATTATCCATTCCGGAGTTAAGAAAAAGAATTAAAACGGTCGCTAAAAATCAGTGGAATGAGACTGTGAAGTCATTGACAATAGATGATGTGATCGGTGAAATCATTGATCTTGAACTTGATCAGCGGGCAATCTCTATTTTAATTATTAAACCTGAACATGTCTTTTCTAGAAATAAAATTACACGGGGACATCATTTATTTGCGCAGGCAAATTCATTAGCGGTTGCTGTGATTAATGATGAATTAGCCCTTACAGCTAAATCAGAAATAACGTTTAAAAGACAAGTTAAGCAAACAGAACGGGTTATTGCAAAAGCAAAAGTAGTTGGAGAAGATGATAAAGGATTAACAATCGTTCATGTTGATAGTTTTGTGGAAAATGAGGTTGTGTTTACGGGAAGGTTCTATATGTATCGTTCAACAGAACAAAAAGGGGAAATTGTTCATGAGAATAGCCATTGATGCTATGGGGGGCGACCATGCACCTAAAGAAATTGTATTAGGAGCAATGGATGCCATTCAGCAAATAGATAACTTACAGATTACGTTAATCGGGAATGAAGAGAAACTGAAGACGTTTTTGACAAATGATAAAAATATCTCTGTGATCCATTCAACGGAGATGATCACAAGTGAAGATGAGCCAGTTCGCGCTGTTCGTCGAAAAAAGAATTCATCACTTGTTCTTATGGCTAATGAAGTGAAGGAAGGTAGAGCTGATGCCTGTATATCAGCAGGGAATACGGGAGCATTAATGAGTGTTGGATTGTTCGTAGTCGGGAGAACACCAGGAATTAAGCGACCTGCTCTGAGTCCAACATTACCTACATTGGATGGGAAGGGTTTTGTTTTATTAGATGTTGGTGCAAATGTTGATGCAACAGTCAATCACCTTGTCCAGTATGCTATTATGGGTTCGATCTATGCAGATAAAGTCCGATCAATCAAACATCCAACTGTTGGATTACTTAATGTCGGGACTGAAGATGGAAAAGGCAATGATTTAACAAGAAAGGCATTTATAGAACTGGAAAAAGCACCGATTAATTTCATTGGCAATGTGGAAGCACGGGATCTTTTGCACGGGATTGCAGATGTTGTAGTGACCGATGGTTTCAGTGGGAATATTGCCTTGAAGACCATCGAAGGTACAGCTATGATGGTGTTTGATTTATTGAAAGAGACACTCATGTCATCGGTGAAAACAAAAATAGCAGCTGGAATGATAAAAGGTGATTTAAAAGCACTGAGTAATAAAATGGATTACTCCGAATATGGTGGTGCTGGTTTATTTGGCTTAGCTGCACCTGTCATTAAGGCACATGGATCTTCCAATCGACGCGCTATTTTTAACGCGGTTAAACAAGCTTGTCATATGATCGAGTATAATGTAACAGCGACGATAGAGGAAACCGTCGCTACTATTAAAACAGACAAGGAGGAAAATGAATGAAGAAAGTTGCATTTATGTTTCCAGGGCAGGGCTCCCAAACAGTCGGAATGGGGAAAGAATTCTATGATACCTCCCCTGATATTCAATTATTATATGATCAGGCTAACCAAGTTGTCGGGAAAGATATTCGTCAACTTATGTTTGAAGGGCCACAAGACGAGTTAACGGAAACAGAAAATGCCCAACCAGCCTTATTATTAGCGAGTATTGCCATACATACCTTATTAAAAAAGGAAGAAATTGAGCCAGTGACAGCGGTCGGTCATAGTTTGGGAGAATATAGTGCCCTTGTAGCCGCCGGATCGATATCACTGGAAGAAGCACTCCCACTCGTTGCGCTTAGAGGGAAATTAATGGAAGAAGCATTCCCCAAAGGAAAAGGGTCAATGGCGGCAGTTTTAGGTTTATCTGAAGCAACAATTGAAGAATCCTTGAAACAAGTAGCCCCATCGGAGATAGTCGAGATAGCGAATTTAAATTGTCCCGGACAAATCGTTATATCTGGTACAAAAACAGGTTTGGAGCAAGCATCTAGTTATTTGAAAGAAGCAGGAGCCAAACGGGTGCTCCCTTTAAATGTTAGTGGCCCTTTCCATTCAGAGTTGATGAAACCGGCTAATATCGAATTTTCAAAAGCGTTACAAAACTTGCAAATAACGGATGGGTTGCTGCCTATTTACGCAAATGTAACGGCTACACCTATCACGAAAAAAGATGAAATAATTGATTTGCTAATTAAACAATTGTATTCTCCAGTAAGGTTTGAAGAATCGATTGAAAATATAATAGCACATGGGATTGATGGATTTGTGGAAGTTGGAAATGGTAGGGTATTAAGTGGTTTAGTTCGCAAGATTAATCGCAATATCCCGACATTTTCGGTACAGGATCCAGGTTCAATGGAAAAGTTTATTACTTGGTATAGGGGGGAATCCTAATGTTATCAGGAAAAAGTGCGTTAGTTACGGGTTCATCACGTGGGATCGGCAGAGCAATTGCATTGGAATTGGCTACTCAGGGCGCAAATGTAGTTGTGAACTATTCTGGAAATGAAGACAGGGCACAAGCAGTTGTAGACGAGATCAAAAAACGAGGTGTGAAGTCGTTCAAGGTTCAGGCTAATGTCGCGGATGAAAATAGTGTTAAAGACATGGTGAAACAGGTTATCGATCAGTTTGGTAGTATCGATATTTTAGTTAACAATGCGGGTATTACGAAAGATAACTTATTAATGAGAATGAAAGTAGATGAATTTGATCAAGTTATTGACACGAATTTAAAAGGCGTATTTCTGTGTATGAAGGCTGTTACTAGACAAATGATGCGGCAACGATCAGGTCGAATTATCAATATAGCTTCTATTGTAGGTGTGAGTGGAAATCCAGGTCAAGCTAATTATGTGGCCGCAAAAGCTGGAGTTATTGGCATGACGAAATCTACTGCACAGGAATTAGCCTCTCGCAATATTTTAATTAATGCCGTTGCTCCAGGTTTTATATCTACAGATATGACGGATGCATTGACTGAGGAACAGCGAGAAGCAATGTTAGCGATGATTCCTTTAGCAAAACTAGGGGAACCTGAAGATGTTGCCAGAGTCGTTCGTTTCTTGGCATCAGAAGATGCCAACTATATAACGGGTCAAACCATTCATATCGACGGAGGAATGGTGATGTAATCTTGCCTGCATGCCGATTACTTACTGGCATGGATGGGATGAAAAATAAAACATAAAAAAATTTAGTTGAAACTAGAAGTATTATTGAAAATCTTCTATACTATTTGAAGGGAGGTGAAGTATGATGGCAGATGTATTTGAACGTGTAAAAAACATCATTATTGATCAACTTGATGTCGAAGAGGCACAAGTTACAATGGAAGCATCCTTCGCAGATGATCTTGATGCAGATTCACTAGACGTAGTTGAGTTGGTGATGGAGCTAGAAGATGAATTTGAAATGGAAATTGCTGATGAAGAAGCAGAGAAAATAAGTACTGTTGGTGATGCAGTGGATTACATAAACTCATTATCTTAAAATAGCGTACAAAATGATGAACACCATGGGAAGTCACGCAAATGCGAGACTTTCCATGTATTATTAATAAGATAAAGTTTAGAAAAGATTAATGAGGTGTATCGTAAATGAATGTATCACGATTTAAAAAAAAGTTAGACATATCATTTACCAATCATGATTTATTGAGACAGGCTTTTACCCATTCATCTTATGTGAATGAGCATCGAAAGAAGCAATTTACGGATAATGAAAGACTTGAGTTCCTAGGTGATGCTGTATTAGAATTAGGAATTTCCCAGTATTTATACCGTCATCACCCTCAGATGCCTGAAGGTGAAATGACGAAGCTTCGAGCTGCAATTGTTTGTGAGGAATCCCTTGTAGACTTTGCACAAGATTTAGAATTTGGGGATTATATATTATTAGGAAAAGGCGAAGAACAAACAGGTGGGCGCACTCGTCCAGCCTTATTAGCTGACGTGTTTGAATCGTTTCTAGGAGCACTTTATTTAGATCAAGGCTATGATCAAGTCCTATTGTTTCTGGAAGACCATATTTTGCCTAAAATATCATCAGGTGCTTTTTCGCATGCGATGGATTATAAAAGTCAGTTACAAGAGTTCGTTCAACAAACCCAAAATGTGACAATTGAATATGAGATTATAGAAGAAAAAGGGCCTTCACACGATAAAGAATTCATTGCCCAAGTCCGCATTCAAGATGAGGTATTTAAGGTTGGTATTGGGCGTACAAAGAAAGAAGCGGAACAACGAGCTGCGAAACATGCATTGGATTCATATAATCAGTAAAGAATGATAGATTAATGAAATTCATTAGGATGAAT
>DATGSG010000047.1:0-8446 GCA_035302925.1 Virgibacillus sp.
ATTGGAATTCCCAAGGGCTCCGAAGCTTATCAACACGTTATGAAATTTTACGTCAACAATCTTAATTGAACCGCCGTATACTGATCGGTACGTACGGTGGTGTGAGAGGTCGGGAGTTAACCACTCCCACCTACTCGATTACTTCTAGTCATAAAAAGGAGCCTATTGCAATGATTAGATATATTCTACTTGATAAGCGTTTTTTAATTGTTTTATTCATCATTAATCTGTTGGGAACGATATATGGTTACTTATGGTATGAAAGTCAATTAGTGATTACACCAGCAATTTTCTTAGTTTTTGTTCCAGATAGTCCTACAGCAAGTTTGTTCTTCACCATTTTTCTGCTTTTCTTTATCTTTAATAAATCGACTCCTTATATTGAAGCACTTGCCATCACCTCTTTGTTTAAGTATGGTATTTGGGCTGTTGTGATGAATGGACTTACATTAATGATTGACGGTTCATTAAGTTGGCAAGGGTATATGCTAATGGCCTCACATGCTGGCATGGCTATACAAGGGTTATTATATGCGCCCTATTATACGATTAAATTACGTCATCTAGTCATCGCATCCATCTGGATTTTACATAATGATATCATTGATTACGTCTTTGGAATGATGCCAATTTACTCTCATTTAACAATTTATATAGATGAGATCGGATACTTTACTTTTTGGCTTAGTATCGTCACGATCATTGTTGCTTATCAGCTGACGATTAAACGTAATGATCAATTGAAGCTGTCTTGAAGGTCTGTAGTTATATAACATCTTTTTCCCACATATAGTAATGAGAGAAAATAGATGTGGGGTGATCGGTATAAATAATCAACTGTTAAACCAACCTATATTCGATCCATTCTTCATGATGAACACCAACCTCTGTTCTTCGTTTACCATAGGTACAGGTACTGCCAATACTCCAATTCAGTTTCAATTTAAATTACTCACAAATCAGTTTGAAATCAAACAATTAATTGTGACGATCATTGTCATTGGCGGCTCTGTAGCAACGACCTTAATCTATGTGAGTTGGCAAAAATACAAAGCCGAAAAGCGTAGAAAAAAAAAGAGGAAAGTTAAAAACATTGACAGTTCAACCTTTTTTGACTAATATTGACCTTATAGGTTAATGAATTTCATAATACCGATTTAGTGCCACATCGATACAACATATAGTTTCGTTAAACCGTTCTTAACTACATATTGTATCGATATTGCTGGTTTTGGCAATTATGAAATTCATTCAGGTATACATTAAAAAAGTAGGTCTTCAAGGAGGGATTCCATGTCATTAGGAGCATATCTTATTTATTTTGCGCTATTAATGATTGTACCATTATGGGCTCAATCAAGAGTGAAAAACACGTATAAAAAGTATTCTAAAATTGCAACCTCTAGCGAGATGACCGGTGCACAAGTTGCCCGAAAAATATTAGATGATAATGGACTATATGATGTACAAATTGAAGAGGTAAAAGGGGTTCTTACCGACCACTATGACCCTCGGAAAAAAGTTGTTCGACTTTCATCTGGTAATTATCACGAAAAATCCATGGCAGCATCTGCCGTTGCAGCACATGAAGTAGGTCATGCCCTTCAGGATCATGAGGAATATGCTTTTCTTCGATTCAGAAGTGCTCTTGTCCCAGTGGCTAGCTTTGGTTCCAACTCAGCAATCTTTATAATAATTGCTGGAGCTCTTTTAAATCAAATGAATTTAATTTTAATTGGAATTATCTTTATGGCAGGTGCGGTTCTCTTTCAATTGGTCACGTTGCCTGTAGAATTTAACGCATCAAACCGGGCAATGGGACAATTGGTTTCATCTGGTATTATCCAAAATTTAGAGGAACGTGACACGAAAAAGGTTTTAAATGCCGCCGCGTTAACATATGTCGCCGCAGCATTAGTAGCAATTGCAGAATTAATGCGATTCATCTTCATATTTTTAGTGAATGACTAATAAAGAGCAAAGAGTGGCGGAGTCAACCATTCTTTGCTTTTTTATGTTAATCTTCGATTGGATTTTTATTCTCATCTAAAGTGAATCCTTCGCCGAGTACATCATGAACTGCGCCTATGGCTACAAAGGCATGAGGATCAAGTTGATTAATAATATTTTTTAACCTCACAATTTCATTCTTTCCAACAACACAATAGAGAACACTCTGCTTATTACCCGTGTAACTACCTTTTCCTGACAACACCGTAACACCGCGATCCATATGTTGATTGATCTCCCGTGCAATCTCTTCGCTTCTAACGGATATAATCGTGGCCCCACGTGCCGAATAGGCTCCTTCTTGAATGAAATCAATAACACGTGCCCCAATATAAACCGCTACTAATGTATACATACCCTCAACTAAATCCAAAATAGCAAATACGGAAGTGGTTATCACAGCAAAATCAAATAAGAACATCGTTTTACCCATACTCCAGCCTACATATTTATGTACAATTCGTGCAATAATATCTACTCCACCAGTTGTCCCACCATAACGAAATATAATTCCTAATCCAACACCGATAAAAACCCCAGCAAATAGAGCGACAAGTGTCATATCAGTATGTAAGTTAATTTCAAAAAAGAATGTTTGGAAAACGCGTAAAAATAGAGAAACAGCAAATGTTCCGATAACCGTATAATAAAAAGAAATACGTCCGAGATACTTCCAACCGAAAAAGAAGATCGGTATATTTAATAAGAGATACGATATCGCTGGATCCCATTGCCACAGAAAATACAACAATAATGAAATCCCAGTAAATCCACCTTCACCTAAATTATGTTGCATATTAAAATGGACGACACCGAATGAGAAAATAGCCGATCCAAGTAATATGAAAAAAATGTTTTTAATTTTTAAACCAAAAACCACTTTATTCAACCTCCTTAATCAATATAATGCCACATAGACAGAGCACATTCTACTAGAATAATCCTTTTTTGGACAGAAGGAAATTTTGTTTTATTGATTTTGCGAATAAATAATTTGTCAAAGCCATGTCTTTTAGCTAACATAATAGAAGATTGGGTTTAAATAGGGAAGATTTGTATCCTTTATAATGGTTTTACTTATTGATTAGCTGTTTTCATCGATCGATTCAGTACCATTCTGAAAATGTCGGTGATAAAGGGTATAATGGAAGAAGTGATCGAATATACGGTCTTAACTTGCTCATGCTGCCGTTATTTATCAATTCATGATGTTCTCGGTCTTAATCACTACGTTTTATACATATACAAGCAGGCACTAGACATGACATAATAATAAAACACGATTTACGTTACGTATTTTAAGTGGGAGGCTACAACAATGAGTATTAACATCATAATTGCTGGGCCAAGAGGGAAAATGGGATCAGAAGCTATTCAAATGATTCAAAATGACCCCAAGCTAAACTTGGTAGCATGCATTGATCGAAAGAATAATGGGAAAATGTTATATGAAATTGATCAGCTTACAAATCTAGATGTACCGATTTTTGAAGATCCTAAGCAATGCTTTAAAACGATTCCTGCAGATGTTTTTTTAGATTTAACCATTCCAGATGTTGGTTTTGAACATACGAAAATAGCATTGCAGTGTGAAGTACGAACGGTGATCGGAACATCAGGCTTCACAGATGAACAAATCGATGTCCTCACAACCATCGCTGAAGCGAATAAAGTCGGCTGTATCATCGCCCCTAACTTTGCAATTGGTGCTATTTTAATGATGCAATTTGCTAAACAAGCCGCTCAGTTCTTTCCAGACATCGAGATCATTGAAAAGCATCATGACCAAAAACTAGATGCTCCATCTGGTACAGCGATGAAGACAATTGATATGATCCGTGAAACACGTAAACCAAAAACACAAGGTCATCCTCATGAACAAGAAACACTATCTGGATCAAGAGGGGGAGATGTTGATGGGATCAAAGTACATAGTCTCCGTCTACCAGGTCTTGTTGCCCATCAGGAAGTTATATTTGGACGATCAGGTCAAACCCTAACAATCAAGCATGATTCACTAAATCGTGAATCCTTTATGGATGGGATTAATCTAGCCATCAATCATGTAATGAAATTGGATAAACTAGTTTATGGAATGGAAAACATTATTAATCCTATTCAGAATGATACACATCGCAACGAATAAAGTAGCCGCATGATTCCTTGTTTAATGGAATGATGAAATAAACAAAAGGATTTGAGAATATGAAAAAAATCGGCATTACCTGTTATCCAACACTAGGCGGTTCTGGAGTGATTGCGACAGAGCTTGGTAAGCTTTTGGCAGAACAAGGGCATGAAATCCACTTTATAACATCAAGTATGCCATTTAGACTAGATCGTATTCATCCAAAGATTTATTATCATGAAGTGACGATTTCTAATTATCCTGTCTTCCAATACCCACCCTATGATTTAGCTCTAGCAGCTAAAATGGCTGAGGTCATTGATCGTGAACAGCTCGACATCTTACATGTTCATTATGCAATGCCACATGCGATTAGCGCTATTTTAGCACGGGATCTCGCTGAACACGATGTGAAAATCATTACGACTTTACATGGTACAGATATTACAGTACTTGGTTTTGATCCGACATTTAAAAATATGATAAAATATGGAATTGAAAAGTCTGATGCTGTAACGGCCGTTTCACATGATTTAGTAAAACAAACCATTGAAAGACTGCAGATTAACAAACCCATTTCCGTCATTTATAACTTTGTGAACGAGCAAGAATATTTCAAGCAAAACTTAGATCCGATTCGTCAACAATATGAAATTAAACCACACGAAAAAGTTGTGATCCATGTTTCGAATTTCAGAAAAATAAAACGGGTTAAGGATATCATTTATACGTTTAAAAAGATTCATGATAAGCTTGATGCAAAGTTACTACTTGTTGGAGATGGGCCAGAAACGTCGACCGCATTCCAACTCGTTAAAGAGCTCGGTTTAAAGGATCACGTATTATTTCTCGGAAAACAGAAGAAAGTAAGTGATTTGCTTTCCATTTCTGATTTAAAATTACTCATGTCTGAACAAGAAAGCTTTGGATTGGTGTTACTAGAAGCAATGGCATGTGAAGTTCCTTGTATCGGAACGAATGTAGGGGGTATCCCAGAAGTCATTCAACATGATGAAACGGGCTATCTTGTTAACGTCGGAGATACAGACCAAGCAGCAATATATGCCATTAAACTTTTATCTGATGACACCCTGCTACATGAATTCTCAGAAAGAGCGTTAGCTTATGCGCGGGATCATTTTCATTCAAGTAAAATTGTTCAAGAATATACCGATCTTTATGATCGTCTCTTACAGCCTAAAGATTAGAGTGGTGATGATATGTTAACCAGACCATTTCAAGACGGGATTAAAATCCTTCAAACTATTGAACAAACAGGTCATCAAGCTTATTTTGTCGGTGGTTCTGTTCGTGATCTACTATTAGACCGAAAAATTGGCGATATTGATATCGCCACTTCGGCTTCACCCCAACTGATCCAAAAGATCTTCCCGAAAGTGATTCCTGTTGGGATTGAGCACGGTACTGTGATTGTACGACATGAACACACTTCATTTGAGGTAACGACCTTTCGCTTAGATGGGGAATATACAGATCAACGTCACCCTGACTCTGTTCAGTTTATAAATGATATTGATCGTGATTTACAACGCCGGGATTTTACGATCAATGCATTAGCCATGGATAAACATGGTGCTATTATAGACTTATTTGATGGAAAAGGTGATTTAAAGCGAAAAATAATCCGTACAGTAGGGGATGGGTATACTCGATTTACAGAAGACCCATTACGCATCCTTCGGGCTGCTCGTTTTTCCAGTGAATTGGGATTTCAGATCGCAACAGACACAACATACCAGATGCATGAAGTAAAAGAACAAATCCGGACTGTTTCTGTTGAAAGAATGACGGTTGAAGTAGAAAAACTGTTTGGAGGGACTTTTGTCAACACAGGGATCGCTTATTTAAAAGAGACCGGTATCTATAAAGAGTTACCTGTTATGGTAGACTATCCTTATATCATGGAAAGGATACCAAGATTAGCAATGCCCTTACAATCCTTTGCAGAAATCATTGCCTTATTTTGCTGGATTGAACGAGATGTTACCGTTTCGACTTGGATAAAAACTTGGAAATGTTCAAATAAAACGAAACAGGCAGCTCTTAAACTAACGCAAGCTCTGGACTATTATCAAAGAAAAGGTCTTGATCCATGGCTTATATATGAGTTAACACCTGCTTATCAAGGCGCATTCAGTCGTTTAATTAACACATTATACCCGAGTGAACAAGTTCTCTTAAAAACAATGACAACTATGAATGATGAACTGCCTATTCAATCTAAACATGATTTGGCTATCAATGGCAATGATATTATAGATCTATTTCCGCAATTTAAAAAGGGACCATGGATCCATGATACATTAGCACGACTTGAGAAAGAGGTTGTCTTTAATAGGTTAAATAACCTTAAAATTGAATTAAAGGAATGGATAATATGCAATCCACCCGTAATAAATTAATCCGCTTATTAGCAAATAATAAAGACGAATATATTTCTGGCCAACTCTTATCAGAGCAATTAAATATTTCACGAAGTGCGATTTGGAAACAAATGAAAACACTTGAAAAAGCCGGTTATCAGATTGAAGGAAAATCAAAACTGGGCTACCGGATTATCAGTGTGCCTGATACATTAAATCAAGATACACTTCAATGGAAGTTAGAGACCGACTGGCTAGGTAAGAAAATCATCCATAAGGATACGACAACATCTACACAATTCGACGCTCATCAGCTTGTACAAGAAGATATCGAACATGGGACAGTCGTCATTGCTGATGAACAAACAAAAGGAAAGGGGAGAATGAATCGAATATGGTATTCTACCAAACAGCAAGGAGTTTGGCTGAGCATGATCCTTAAACCTTCTATATTGCCCTATCAAGCGCCACAATTAACATTATTAACAGCTACCGTTTTAGCTGATGTCATCCATGAACATACGAGGATACGCCCACAAATTAAGTGGCCAAATGATATCTTAATTAACGGTAAGAAGATCGCCGGGATTTTAACAGAAATGCAAGCTGAGCAAGATCAAATTCAATATGTTATCATAGGTATTGGAATAAATGTAAATCACCAAAGTGATGATTTACCTGAAGAAATAGAAGCGAGAGCAACGTCATTACGAATGGAAACAAATCGTGATTGGAATATTACACAATTAATCCAACACATTTTGCTTACCTTCGAAGAACGTTATGAAACATACATAGACAACGGTTTTGCAAAGATCAAACATAAGTGGGAAGGCTATGGCTATAAAATTGGCAAGCGGATTCAGATTAAAACATTACAGGATCAGTGGCAAGCTACATTTATCGGCATAGCTGAAGATGGCGCATTATTAACGAAAACAGATGAAGGCGACATTCAAAAGATTTATTCGGCAGAAATAGAATGGTTCAAAGAGGAGAATGAATAATGTTAAATCGAAATGATTTTCTAAACATGAAAAATAACAATGACAAGATTACAATGATGACAGCTTATGACTATCCTTCAGCAAAAATGGCTGAAGCTGCAAATGTAGACATGATCCTTGTTGGTGATTCATTAGGTATGGTTGTACTTGGTTACTCATCAACCATCCAAGTTACGGTAGACGATATGATACATCATGGAAAAGCCGCAAAACGTGGCGCAAAGAATACGTTTACAGTCGTTGATATGCCATTTATGTCCTATCATGTCTCACTAGAAGAATCCCTTGCCAACGCAAGAGATATTTTTCAGGAAACAGATGCCCAAGCTATTAAGATTGAAGGGGCATCTGAGGGAATTCTTGATTTAACTGAACATTTAACAGACGCTGGTATTCCTGTTGTCGCTCATTTAGGATTAACTCCACAAACGGTGAATGTACTTGGGGGTTATAAAGTCCAAGGTAAAGATAAAGAGACGAGTGATAAAATGATCCAAGATGCTGGTAAGTTAGCTGAACGCGGGGCCATTGGCCTTGTGTTGGAATGCATACCAGAGGATCTTGGGAAATTGATATCAGAAGCGATTGATATCCCTACGATTGGAATTGGAGCGGGACTTGATTGTGATGGACAAGTATTAGTTTATCATGATATTTTACAATATGGGGTAGAACGCTTACCTAAATTCGTCAAACCTTATGCCAATTTTAATCAAGTTGGTGAAGAAGCAATTGCATCCTATGTTTCTGATGTGAAACAACTTACATTTCCATCAGACGAATATACATTTAAAGGGTAACTTTTTGAACGAATAATATGATCAAAGTAGGTAGATAAAAATGAAAGTGATTCGGTCCGTCGAGCTCATGCAAGCGGAAATGATGAAGGTACGACAAAAAGAAGTTGGATTCGTTCC
>DATGSG010000048.1:0-22918 GCA_035302925.1 Virgibacillus sp.
TTTGTCCGCAAGTAAATAAAATCCTTTATCGATCATTTCGCGCGCTTTATCAAAATGATCAATCATATAATATTCTTTGATTAACGAAGTAGCTGCGGCTAGTCTCGCAATTAAATCTACCTCTGGATCTTTCACAACTTCATTATAGTTGTAGATGGCTCCCTCTTTATTTCCTTTTGTCGAATGAACATAACCTAAATTTTGATTAGCAAGCTGGATGATTTGTTTATTATTATTTAATTCTCCAAGATGTTTCGCTAAATTATGGTTTTTAATCGATTTATCATACATCCGTATCCGCCGATACGATATCCCGAGTATGATATGACATTCTGCACAACGGATGAAGTTGTATTTCCTCATAAAGGTGTGCAAAGCGGCCTCAGCATAATCAATAGCTTCCAATGTATTTCTTAATTTACTATGTGTTACAGCAATTGTATATTTAAGATCTGCCTTATCCTCTTCATCTAAATCTGTATTGACTATCTTTTCTTCCGCTAGTTTGTACATTCGCATCGCTTGATTAAAATCACCATTCATACTGTTATAATTTCCTCTGAATTTATACCAATAGAATTGATGTGAATTATCAAATGTACTTGAGATCTCTTTTAATTTATTAATTTGTTCCAATGCTAGATCAATTTTTCCTAATACGATAAAGTATCTCACTTTATAGATCTCAAATAGTGCTGAACTATTAGAATGAGTCTGATTAATCAGTTCTTGGATCTCATTGTAAGCGGAAACAATTTTGTCGTGATCATTAAATTCGAATAGCAGTTTATACCATTCTTTACACTTATCGTTAATTGTTATGTTCCGCTCATTATCTAATTCTACACCTAAGCGTGTACATAACAGGCTCATGACTTCAGCACTTGCAGTCGTTCGTTGGTTTTCTATTTTAGATAAATAGGACATAGAAACAATTCCATCGGCTAAGTCTTCCTGTGTCATTCCCTGTTCAATCCGATTCAGCTTTATAAAAGGTCCTATTTCCATCTTTTTACCTACCTTTATTGAATTTCCTTAATATGTCTGTTTGTGTGTCTATATCAATACTAACACAAATCTAGAAAATTCATATTGGGAAAGTTAAGGGGCAAATCAGTCATTTAACACCATTAAAACTTTCCTACTTTCATAGATAATAACTAAAAACCTTCTTTTGACATAAAAATATCCCCTTTATGTATCCAGATTCAATAGTTGATCTGTCTACATAGAGGGGAGCGTCTCAATGATCGTTAAAATGAGATCTTTCAATTGATCTCTACTTCAATGAATTTCATGTGCCTAGCTATTTAAAACGTTTCTGATGTTGTTTTTCCTTGCATATGATGAATCAGATAATCAGGTCCACCGGCTTTTGAATCCGTTCCAGACATATTAAAGCCTCCAAATGGCTGATATCCGACGATTGCGCCCGTACATCCACGGTTGAAGTATAGATTTCCAACATGGAAGTCTTCCCGTGCTTGTTCAATATGTGTACGGTTATTTGTAATGACTGCACCCGTTAAGCCGTAATCTGTATCGTTAGCTATCTCAATCGCTTGATCAAAGTCCGTTGCTTTTGTTAACGCAACAACAGGACCAAAAATTTCTTCTTGCATAATACGAGCCTCTGGATCTACCTCGCCAAATACGGTTGGATTAATAAACCATCCTTGACGATCATCTCCATCTCCACCAGCAAGTAATGTTCCTTCTTCTTTACCAATCTCGATATAGCGTGAAATTTTATCAAAAGCTGCTTGGTCAATAACAGGTCCTGTAAAATGCTCGTTAGAAGCTGGATCTCCTGCTGTTTTTTCCTTCGTCAATTCGACGACACGTTCACTCACTTGATCATATACATCTTCATGAATAACAGCACGTGAACATGCGGAACATTTTTGACCCGAGAAACCAAAGGCAGAGGTCACAATTGATTGTGCTGCTAATTCTAAGTCAGCTTCACGGTCAACAACGATTGTGTCTTTTCCACCCATTTCAATGATCGTCCGTTTCAGCCACTTTTGTCCTTCATGGACAACGGCTGCCCTTTCAAAGATCCGTGTACCGACCTCACGTGACCCTGTAAAGCTCACAAAACGTGTTTGTGGGTGATCGACTAAGTAATCGCCAACTTCATTGCCAGGCCCTGGTATGAAGTTTACAACCCCTGCCGGCATCCCCGCTTCTTCTAATACTTCCATGAATTTATACGCAATGACCGGGGTTGTGCTCGCTGGCTTTAACAAGACAGTGTTACCGGTTACCATCGCTGCGGCAGTTGTTCCTGCCATAATCGCAAATAAAAAGTTCCATGGAGAAATAACAAGCCCCACCCCTAATGGGATATAATGGAATTGATTGTATTCGATTGGACGACTTTCTACTTCTGCACCATTTTTTAAGTCGAGCATTTGGCGGCCATAATATTCTAGGAAATCGATCGCTTCCGCCGTGTCTGCATCTGCTTCATTCCACGGTTTACCACCTTCTTTTACAAGATGGGCACTAAATTCATGCTTTCGTCGCCGTACGATTGCGGCTGCACGGAATAAAATATCTGCACGAAACGCTGGATCTGATTTCCTCCATGAATTCTTAAATGTTTCATCAGCTACCTGCATGGCACGTTCTGCGATTTCTTTATTCGATTTGGATACATGTCCAATAACTTCTTCCCGATTTGCTGGATTAACAGAAACAATTTTCTCTTCAGTTGTCACGCGCTCCCCACCGATAATGAGTGGATATTCCTGACCGAAACCTTTTTCAACTTCTTGTAAAGCAGTTAACATAAGCTGCTTATTTCCCTCGATTGAAAAATCTGTAAAAGGTTCGTGCTTATAAGCTATTACCATGAAAATCCTCCTTTTAATATTGCTTCATTATTTCCTAACAACAATACATTTCTAGTTAAGTTTAGCTGAAAGGCAGCGACAGTTCAAACAATTAATGGAAAATATGAACAGTTAAATCCTCTTCTCCTGCTTCTCGATAAATCACACTATGCAACTTATCACTGGACTGGACCTTTATTTCCAAGTCATAGTACTTCGGAAACATTCCTTCCGCTACACCATAGGCATATTGGGTAAAACCGACAACTTCTGCCGCTCCATTAAATTCAATCGGCACTTCAATACTAAGCTTCTTTAATTCCTTATCCATATAGAATCCTTCTCCTATATAGCCTACATAGTTCGGGAAGTAATCGGAAATATCCTTACCAAAGTTATCGACTACATCATAGTCTTCATAATAATTCTCTTTCGCTTCTTTCGATGGAAACAAGATATACTCTTCATTTGTCGGTTCCCATTTACCGACTTTCGTTTTGCCCTCAGATACAGTCGTTGTTGCTATAAAGTTCCCGGGAATAGGTGAAGCTTGATCTTCTTCACGATACAGACCGATCATAATCGGCACATCTTTTAATTCGTCCATTTCCCTTAAGCGCTCGACTACTTCTTCGGCGATTTTATTCCCTTCTTCTTGCATTTCCTTTTTAGAGATCTCTCTATACTCAAAAGGGGCTCCCGGCTCCGTTGTGTAGCGATAAACGGATTTCATAGCTAATCCGATCGACACGCCGACCAACTCAACTGAGTCCCCATCTTTCTTCTCTAAGTAGTTTTGCTCCAGCACATGGGATAAGTATCTTGGATTTTTATTATGCTCCTTTTTACTCTCCTCATCTTTTATCGTTGGATTAATATCATCGATCCACTCTTTTACAATATCTTTCGTTAGATATTGACCTTCTTCAAAATAATATTTTTCAGGATCAAAAACATCTGTCGAATGCCGTCTTAATCCTTCTTCCATTTCACCAATATCGAGCCGGTTAGCGACTTGTGATACAATCACTCCGCGCGCTTGACTCGGTCTAAAAGGAAGAATCATTTTATAGTTGTTTTTTGATAATTGGTGTGTCGGGACAATGGATACTTCTTGTTCTACCGGCTCATCACCTTTTTGTACGATTTCTTCCTGATCCTTTTCCTTTGGTCCACAACTCACAAGAAGAAGCAAACTGATCAAGAAAAACATTGTCTTTTTCATCGGATTTTTCATCCTTTCACAAACTTTCTATTCATGCTGACTAGCTGTCACGTACCGCATTTATTAATTCTTCTTCATTCCAAACTTCAATTCCTAGCTCAACCGCACGGTCATATTTAGAGCCTGCTGATTCGCCAGCAATAACAATGTCTGTATTGCCACTTACACTCCCTGTAACCGAACCACCGCCGGCTTCAATGAGTTCCTGTGCTTGCTTTCTTGTGTAGTGTTCCATTTTTCCTGTTAAAACGATTCTTTTCCCGGAAAATACTGAAGTCGTGGATGCTGAGACACGGGGTCCTGTATAGACCATATTCATACCAAGTTCAGCTAATTGTTCCAGTAGCACCCTCACTTTTGGTTCCGAAAAATAGCGGACAATCGAGTCAGCCATTTTGCCACCAATTTCGTCAATTTCAATGAGCTCCTCATAGGTTGCGCCTTGTATTTGTTCCATTGTTTCAAAGTGCGCGGCTACGATTTGGGCTGCCTTCGCACCTATATGTCTTATTCCCAAGCCAAACAATAACTTTTCTAATGAATTTTGTTTAGAGGCTTCGATGCCTTGTAATAAGTTCGTAACCGACTTTTCACCCATGCGTTCTAATTTAAGTACTTCATCACGATCTAATCGGTATAGATCAACAAATGTTTCAACAAGATTTTCTTTAAATAGTTGTTGAATTAACTTCTCACCGAGCCCGTCAATATTCATTGCATTACGTGAGACGAAATGAATCAGCCCTTCTTGTAATTGTGCGGGACAGTTCGGATTAATACACCTGAGAGCAACTTCTTCTTCCAACCGAACGAGATCACTTTCACATGCTGGACAATGGTCAGGCATATGGAATTCTTTCTCATCTCCAGTTCGTTCTTCTTCGATTACCCGAACAACTTTTGGAATAATATCTCCCGCCTTTTTTAATACGACGGTGTCCCCTAAACGAAAGTCATTTTCACGGATAAAATCTTCATTATGCAAGGTAGCACGTTGTACGGTCGTTCCATCTACTGTGACAGGATCCAGAATGCCGGTTGGTGTCACAACCCCTGTTCTTCCGATCCTTAATTCAATCGAACGCAGCACGGTAATCGCCTCTTCGGCCGGGAATTTATAAGCAATTGCCCAACGCGGACTTCTAGCTGTAAATCCAAGTTCCCTTTGTTGTGCGAGATCATTTACTTTAATTACAATCCCATCAATTTCATAGTCTAAATGTGGGCGTTCTGTCGTCCAATACATAATGTATTCAATGACTTCTTCAATCGTTTTGTATTTTTTCCATTCTGGATTCGTTTGAAAGCCTAATGTACTCAAATATTCGAGGTATTCCCCATGTGTCGGCAATGTTTCTACTTCCCACTCCCCATATCCGAAGATAAAGAGGTCTAAATTCCGCTTTGCAGCAATCTTTGGGTCTAATTGACGCAGAGAGCCGGCAGCCGCATTTCGTGGATTTGCAAACAGATCGGTTCCTTCTTCTGAACGTAATTTATTCAATGACAGAAAGGATTGATGTGGCATGAAAGCTTCTCCACGTACTTCAATCGTTCCTTCCGCTTCAATCGTTAAGGGCAGGTGGCGAAGAGTACGTAAATTACTCGTAATATCTTCCCCGATGACCCCATCTCCACGTGTTGCACCTTGAACAAATTCTCCCTGATCATAAGTAAGAGAGATGGCAAGCCCATCAATCTTTAATTCACAAATATATTCAACTGGCCCATCTACTAGTTTACGCACGCGTTGATCAAAGTCGATCAAGTCTTCCTCACTAAATGCGTTGCTCAAACTAAGCATGGGCACACGATGGGTTACCTTTTGGAAACGATCAAGTGGCATTCCACCGACTCGGTGAGTCGGTGAATTCTTTTGGACCAATTCCGGATAGGTTTCTTCCAACTTCCGAAGTTCCTGAAACTTTGAATCATATGTGGCATCCGGAACACTTGGTTGATCAAGATCATAGTATTCATGGTTGTATTTATTTAGGATGTCTGTTAATTCTTGAATTCTTTCAGATGCTTGTTTCTTGTTCACGCCTCGCGTACCTCCTATTGTTTCGTAATCGGGGCAAATTTTGCCAATACACGCTTGATTCCCGTTGGAGCTGGAAATGCAATATCAAGTTCCATTGCATCCCCTTCGTTTTGCACATTGACGACTGTGCCAACACCCCACACTTTATGAACGGCTTTTGATCCTGGTGACCACGATTCCGATTCCGCACCCGTTGTCTTTTTCATTCGTTGTGCTCTTCGTTTTGGTGGAGTTTGTCGACCCCGTGGCTTGCCAATGGAGCCGAAAATGCGTTCTTCTTCTGATTCCAAGCCCTCGATTAAATCCTGTGGTATTTCTGCTATGAATCGACTTACTGGATTCATATTCGTACGTCCATATAACGTACGCATTTTTGCATGGGTCAAATACAATTCTTGTTCAGCCCGTGTAATTCCGACATAGGCTAAGCGTCGTTCTTCTTCCATTTCAGACTCTTCCATCATGGATCGACTATGAGGAAATACATTTTCTTCTAGACCAATTAGGAAAACGACTGGGAACTCAAGTCCTTTGGCAGCATGTAATGTCATTAATGTGATTTTCTCTGTATGATCTGGATCTTCTTCATCGACTGAATCAATATCAGCAATAAGTGCTAAGTCCGTCAAAAAGGAAACAAGTGATTGATCATCCTCACTCGTCGCTTCAAAATCTTGTGTAACCGTCATAAACTCTTCTAAGTTTTCCAATCTACTTTGAGACTCGAGCGACTGTTCACTTTTCAACATGTCTTCATACCCTGTTTTTTTCAAAACGAGATCAACCATATCGGTCGCGGATAGAAATTCTTGTTGTTTAATAAACCCACGAAGTAATGTATCAAATTCTGATAAGGCAATCGCTGCTCGCTTCGTCACACCGGTAAAATCAACCTCTTTGATCGCTTGGTAAAACGATATATCATGATCAGCAGCATAAGTCCTGAGCCGATCAATAGATGTCTTCCCGATTCCACGTTTCGGTTCATTGACGATTCGTTCGAAGCTTAAATCATCATCTGGATTCGTAATTAATCGTAAATAGGCAACCATATCTTTAATTTCTTTTCGTTCATAGAATTTCGTTCCGCCGACCATTTGATAGGAAATGGTCGATTTCATTAACGTATCTTCAATCGCACGTGATTGCGCATTTGTTCGATATAATATCGCAATATCATGTGGGGAATATTTATCATGTAGTAGGTCTTGAATCTTCTCGACAACGAATAAAGCTTCTTCTCGCTCTGTTCCACCCTGGAAATAATGTAGCTTTTTCCCGTCCTCGTTCTCTGTCCACAACTTCTTTGGTTTCCGACCCGTGTTTCTTTCAATGACCTGATTGGCAGCTGCTAAAATTGATTTTGTCGAACGATAGTTTTGTTCCAGATAAACAACCCGTGCAGCTGGATAATCTTTCTCAAAGGAAAGGATGTTTTTAATGTCCGCACCGCGCCATCCATAAATCGATTGGTCAGAATCTCCAACAACACATAAGTTTTGAAACCGCTGTGCTAATTGTTTTACTAAGAAGTATTGGGCATGGTTTGTATCTTGATACTCATCCACATGAATATACTGGAAGCGAAGTTGGTAGTATTCTAATACTTCAGGAACGCGTTCAAAAAGATGGATCGTTTGCATAATGAGATCATCAAAATCTAAGGATTGATTCTTTTGTAACATCGTTTGGTATGCTTCATAAATTTGCGCAATTTGTCGTTCATAATAGTTTCCTACCTTACTTTCATATTCCTTAGGCGTAATTAATTCATTTTTTGCCGCGCCGATTTGTCCCAACATGGCTCTTGGATCGAACTGTTTAGGGTCCATATTCAAGTTTCTAAGAACCTGTTTCATGGCGGTTAACTGATCACTTGAATCAATAATTGTAAAGTTTCGATTATATCCAATTTGATCGATATCCCGTCGTAATATTCGAACACACATCGAGTGGAAAGTCGATACCCAAATTTGTTGGCTCTCGGCCCCGACTAATTTCTGTACGCGGTCTTTCATTTCACGGGCCGCTTTGTTTGTAAACGTAATGGCCAGTACACTTCGTGGCGAGACGTCCTTTTCTTTCAATAAATAGGCAATCCGATGGGTTAGTACACGCGTTTTTCCGCTCCCCGCTCCGGCCATAATTAGTAAGGCTCCATCTGTATGTTTAACGGCTTCCTGTTGTTCAGTATTTAATCCTGTTAATAAGTCATTCATTGTTTGGCTCACAATGACACCACCTTTATTAAATTAGCTCATCTCTTTAATGGCTTCAACGGTACATAATGCATTTTCTAGATCTGTATAAATACTATTCCCGACAATAATGACATCGGCGTGTTCTTTCATTTCAATAGCTTGATTCGGACTTTCGATCCCACCTCCATAGAAGAGCAAGGTATGATTCACCTGTTCTTTCGCTTGTCTAACAAGGTCTGGATCTCCGTATGTTCCACTATATTCAACATAAAATACAGGCAATTTGAAGATATGCTCAGCCATATACGCATATGCCGTCACATCCTCAACATCGGGAAGAAGGCAGTTTGTTTTAATAAATGCTTTTGAATCCTCATTTAAAATACAATAGCCTTCCATCACAATCGTATCCCAGTCCATAAAGTCCCGGTACTCTTTAATCGCTTGATGCTGGATATCCATCATCCATTTCTTCTCCTTACTATTCATCACCATTGGGATAAAGTAGTAATCGAATCCAGGTACAATGGCATCCATCGTCGATATTTCTAATATACATGGTAAGCGATATTTTCTAAGCTTCCTTAATAGATATAATACTCCTTCAAGCGTCACAGCGTCTGTACCGCCGACGATGATCGCGTCTGTACCTGATGTACAAATACGCTCAATCGTCTCGTCTGTTATTTCCTTTGCTGGATCGAGCTTAAATATATGACTCCATTGTTTCATGACTTCATTCACGGTCATAATCCTCCATTAGTTTAATCCATTCTTTTATTATAGCAAATATTACTGCGGGAATTTAGTTAAACGAATGTTTTTTTATTTCCTTTAATTCTAGTGTTAGATGAATCCGGTGATACCATTCTATTTACGCATTTAAAAACGCCACTAAATAAGCAGTGGCGTTGATAATCTATTATTCTGTTTCCTTCAATCGCTCCAAAACAATTTGATACCCTTGACTCCCATAATCAATGCAGCGACGAACACGTGAAATTGTAGCGGTGGAAGCTTTTGTATTCTTTTCAATGTCATTGTATGTATGTCCGTCCGTTAGAAGCTTAGCAACTTGTAGGCGCTGCGCTAAGGAACTAATCTCATTCATTGTTGCCAGGTCATCGAAAAATTGATAACATTCCTCTCGCGTTTCTAATAATAACATCGCATCAAATAGCTGATCGAGTTGTTCACCACGCAATTTGTCAATTTGCATCGCATATCCTCCTATTTTCACTCATTCGTGATGGTGATGGATTGTTCCAAGCCAGGTGTTGATGGAACAACGTTTACCCATGTCTTTCCTTGTAGAAAGCCAATAGGTTGTCCATCTATCACAGGGATGATTCGCCCCTCTTCATTTTTCCATTCTACCTTTTGGAGATGACCCTTTTGAATCAGGTAGGCATTCCCACCCGACTGTAAATCGATATCGCGTCGTCCTTCATCATCAATCACTTCATGATGTGCTTCAACAATAAATAAATTATCAACTTCAACCGGTACTTCCGTGTTTAATTCTACCGTCTGTTCCTGATCCTCATACCGGGTTAACTTTTCAGTCTGCTCATCATAAACATATTCAATCGCATTTTCCGGACTTTTACCTTCATATGAAATTGTGATGTGATGAGCAGGATCCCCATCGTTTGTTTCTTCTTCCGCTAAAAAGGGGAGTGGCTCTACTGCTTTGGTACTTTCATATCCTTTTGCCTCTGCTTCTTCATAGACGGAATTATATTGTAAATAAGAGTTATGTGGTGCTTCACGAAATGACTCCCGTTTGAATAAATACCCATCATTATCATGAAGTGCACCGTTTAAATATTCAATTTGACGATCATTAATCATCGCATTGATAAACTTCGCTGCTCCATGATAAACGTATAATGCATCATACCCTTCGGCAAGATCAAAATAATATTCCCTTGCACTACGAACGGGTCCTACCACTTCAGGTTGTTCACTTTGAAAAAATGCGAGGAAACGCGTCATATTCCCTTCCGCTAACATTTCAAAGACAATATCAGCCTGTGATAATCCAGATTGTGGTCTTGCTGCAGGATGGTTATTGATCATCACACTGACAATACGCCGGTCTGCACCTTCCTCCGCTTTTATCCCAGTTAGTGGAAACGTGCCTTTGCTTGTCTTATCACTATCTTTTCCATCATTGCCCAGCTTGGAGCAACTGATCAAAAATAACAATGAAGCGAGTAATAATAACAGGAGACTTTTTCTCACCACATCCACCTCTATCCTACATACTTTAATGAAATTCATTCACTTATCATGTAATTGAGTATATTATACCATGATTTACGCATTTACACATTATCTAAAATTCGCTTGGAATAGGACTTCTCGTTTCATGACATCATAAATCCCTTGTTGGGTGATGCGAACATATGGCAAATGAGTTGATGATAAAAAGAAGATCGTATACATCGGATCTGAATAGGGATATCCATATTCAAGCAAAATTTGTTTCAACTCGTTTTCCTTGGCAATCAACTCTACCATTGTACCCTGATACATCATACCGGAAAGTGTTAATGGTAGTTCGAAGATGATTTCTCCTTCTTGCACCAGCACAATCCCGCCACCTATTTCTTTCATCCGTTGCCAAGCGATCATCATATCCTGCTTACTTTTCCCTAGCACAACAATATCACCTGTTGTGGAGTAGGAACTTGCCAGTCCACCTAATTCATTCGTAAATCCTTTGAGGGATGTGTTCACCCGCCACTTTCCATCGCGATCAATCAATAGGAGGAAGACACTATCTGCTCCTTTCGGTAAGCAATCGACCGTATTATCCATTCCTACAACATACGGTTTCATAATCACGTCATTGACCAACTCCACTCCGACCGGCAAGGAAAACTGTAAATCTTCCCATGTTAAATCCCAGTCCAATGACAATCGTTCAATTTCATATTTCTCCCAATCAATCAGCGGAACAAATGCTTGATGTTCATGTTCTTTGACAATCCATTTCCCTTTAGCTAACACACTAACAGGTGTTGGATTATCTTTCGCTGATAATATATTAATATGGGCAAAGTTACCTGGTACAATACTTCCCAACTGATCTGTTAAACCAAAGTGTTGGGCAACATTATACGTTCCCATTCGATACGCCTCTTCAATTGGAATTCCCTTATCAATCGCAATCTGAATACAGACATTAATTAAACCGTTTTCATAAAATCCTGGCGTGGAACCATCTGTGGTCAGGGTAAGCTGATCAAAGTTTTGAATCCCCTCGGCGAGCAATTCTGGGATGATTGTTGGTAGATCAGGTCGAATCGATGAATAACGCAGTCCAACTTGATAACCAAGTTGAAGACGCTTCATAACATCTTTCCCAGTTACTGATTCATGATCTGCGCTTACACCGAGTAACTTCATTTTAGTTAACGTTTTTTCTGAGGCCCCTGGTAAATGACCTTCAACTGGCTTGCCGAGTCGCTTTGTTTCTTGAATCCAGTAAAGTAAGCGATCATCACCATCCAATAAACGAGGCCATGCAGTAAGCTCACCACCTTGAACGACTGACTCATGAGATAACCACGATAAGATTTCTTCCGTATTAAAATAAGTCTCTTCTTCTCTTAATGCTGTTTGTGAGTCATAACGAGCCCACCAATACATAGATATTGGTAAATACTTCATCTCATCAATCAATGAGAACGCTTTCTTTTTTGTCAATAAAAAAAGCCAAAGCATATTATCATTGATTAATGTTGTTGTCCCGTATGTAGCTGCATGATTTGCTAATATTTCTGGGTTGTACATTTGAAAGGGATGTGCATGTGGTTCAATATATCCGGGTACGAGATATTGTCCTGTACAATCAACCACTTCAATGGATGATAACTCTTCTGGTAGTTGATCACCTACATAAACAATTCGATCATTAAAGATCCATATATTTGCCTTGAGCCATTGTTTTGTATACATATTTAAATACGTACCATTTTTTAATAATAATGTGGGTTTTACATCTCCATCAATAATCGCCACATGTTCTCTTAATTCACGATTTCTCCAATGTTTTTCCTTTTCAACCATAAAACAACTCTCCAATATCTATCTATTTCTTCCATCTTATCATACTCTTCATTGTTCACGCTCGACTATTCACTTATGAATCTGACATCTTTGTGACAAATAATTATAAAAGCCAAGGCTAGATCGCTAGAAATAGCCTTGGTTAACCAAGTTTATAATTAATTCGGTAATTCTCTACCAATATCTTTTCGGTAAAAATAAGCATCATCTGACATGAAATTTGTGAGATAGGCATACGATAACTCCGCTGCGCTTGCCAAATCTTCACCTATTCCACCGACAAGTAAGACACGGCCACCATTTGAAACAAGTCCTTGATCCGACTGCTTTGTTCCAGCTTGGACGACGAATGTGTTGCCGGCTGGTTCCGCAAGTGGCAACAGAACGTTTTTTTCATATGTGCCTGGATAGCCTGCTGAGGCAACGACAACACCGACACATGCTTGATCTTTCCATTGTAATTGAGGATCTTCATTGTTCATGACATCCTGAATGACTTGTATGAAATCATTTTCTAATAGGGGGAGAACAACTTGTGTTTCAGGATCACCAAAACGGGTATTAAATTCAATGACTTTGGGACCTTGTGCTGTCATCATAAGCCCGGCATATAGAATTCCCGTGAATGAACGGCCTTCTTCGATCATGCTATCGGCTGTTTTTTGTAATACTTCTCGATTTGTAAAGTCTAAGATCTCTTCCGTGACATCAGGGACAGGAGCAAATGCACCCATTCCTCCAGTGTTTGGTCCAGCATCATGATCATAAGCTCGTTTATGATCACGTGCTGGCATCATCGGATAGACTTGATTGCCATGTACAAATGCCATTAATGAAAACTCCTTGCCAGCAAGGAATTCCTCAATGACAATCGTTAAACCCGCTTCATCAAATGCTTTGTCAACTAACATATCATCAATCGCATCGAATGCTTGTTGTTTTGTTTCAGCGACAATAACACCTTTTCCTTCGGCTAAACCATCCGCTTTCACAACAATTGGTGCGCCTTTTTCCTCTACATATTTTTTCGCTTCATCAACTGTAGTGAAGATGGCATAATCGGCTGTTGGAATATCATATTTCTTCATAAATTCTTTCGCAAACTGTTTGCTACCTTCTAATAATGCCGCTTCTTTCGTCGGGGCAAATATGGGTAATCCTTCTTCTTGAAAACGATTCGCAATCCCCGCATTTAATGGATTCTCCGGCCCTACAATCGTTAAATCAATTTCTTTTTCCTTGGCAAACTCGCAAAGTCCTTTGATGTCCATTTCATCAATATTGACACAAGTCGCATGCTCATTCATGCCACCATTTCCTGGGGCAGCATATAAGTCAGTTACTTGTTTATTATTCGCTATATGCGTGATCATACTATGTTCGCGTCCACCGCGTCCTACGACTAAAATCTTCATCCAACATCATCCCTTATCCTGAGATAGCCCCTATATAAAGGCCTCCGTTTTTAATGTTTAAAATGACGCATTTCTGTAAAGATCATTGCCATCCCATTTTCATTACAGGCATCAATGGAATCTTGGTCTCGTTTTGATCCTCCGGGTTGAATAATGGCCGTGATCCCTGCTTTGGCTGCCGCCTCAATCGTATCAGGCATGGGGAAAAAGGCATCTGATGCGAGAACACTCCCCGCACTTTTATCATTTGCTTGTTCAATGGCAATTTTCGCAGCGCCAATCCGATTCATTTGTCCGGCACCAATGCCTACTGTCTGCTTGTCTTTTGCGAGAACAATTGCATTGGACTTCACATGTTTAACTGCTTTCCAAGCAAATAATAAATCCGCTTCTTCCTGTGCTGTCGGTTGGCGTGTTGTCGGATAGATTAATGCTGCTGCATCTAATCCGCCATCATCATGACTTTGAATGAGCACGCCACCTTTTACGGTCGCTAATTTATAATAATCTTCCGATTTGTTGTCCATGTTTAATTCAAGAAGGCGAATATTTTTCTTCTTCATTAAAATATCGAGCGCTGCTTGCGTATATCCCGGTGCCATGACAATCTCTAAAAACAACGCACTTAATTGTTCCGCTGTATCAACATCTACCTCACGATTACAAGCAATAATTCCACCGAAAATGGAAATCGGATCTGCTTCATATGCTTTTGTAAAAGCTGCACTAATGTTGTCACCTATGGCAATTCCACAAGGATTCATATGTTTGACCGCTACAACGGCTGGCTGCTCGTATTCCGCGACCATCTCCAGGGCTGCATTTGCATCTTGGATATTATTAAAGGAGAGCTCTTTCCCATGAAGCTGTTTGGCAGATGCCAAGCTTAATGAAGTTTCGAACGGATCTTTATAAAATGCCGCTGTTTGGTGCGGATTCTCACCATAACGTAATGTTTGAACCTTTTCATATGTAACCGAGTATGTTTCAGGAAAGTCTTCTCCTGTTTGCGTTGTGACGTATTGAGCGATCATTGTATCATAATGTGCAGTATGCCGGAATACTTTGGCAGCTAGTCTCTGTCTTTCTGATCGGTTCAGTTGTTCATGTTCCAGCGCTGTTAACACAAAAATATAATCAGTTGGATCGACAACAACAGCAACATCAGCGAAATTTTTTGCTGCAGCTCGGAGCATGGCTGGCCCACCAATATCAATGTTTTCAATGATCTCTTCTTCTGAAACGCCCTCTGCTTGCAACGTTTCTTTAAATGGATATAAATTCACAACGACAAGGTCAATTGGATCAATCTGATTCGCCTCCAACTCTTCCTGATGTGCTTCATTATTTCGTTGGGCGAGTAATCCACCATGTATTTTCGGATGCAATGTTTTCACGCGACCATCTAATATTTCTGGAAACCCCGTGATGTCATCTACACCTTGAGCTCGGATACCGGCGGCTTGTAATAAATCTAGTGTCCCACCTGTTGAGATAATCTCATAATTTAAATCGACTAACCCTTGGGCAAATTCTGCGATATGATCTTTATTGGCAACACTAATAAGTGCACGTTTTTTCATCATTATACCACCTTTACTCATTCATCTATGATGACTCATTTGAAGTCGCTTGTTCTCGTATAACTTGATTCATGATCTGCGGATAAAGGCGATGTTCCGTTTTTTGGATTCGTCTTTGTAGGCTATCCTGTGTATCATGTGCTTGTATGTCTACTTCCTCTTGAGCAATAATCGGCCCTGTATCAATTCCTTCATCAATATAATGGACCGTCACCCCTGTCGTAGAAACTTTCGCCCGAAAGGCTTGTCCAATAGCATCCATTCCTGGAAAAGCAGGGAGTAATGAAGGATGAATATTAATAATCTTAGCCGGAAACGCTTGTAACAAGGTCGACCCAATGATCCGCATATAACCGGCGAGAAACACCCACTCCACTTGTGCATCCTTTAATTGTTTCGTGATTTCTTGCTCATACTCGGCTCTTGTAGAAAAGTGATCGGTCTCAAAAACAAAGGTCGGGACACCGAATGCAGCGGCCTTATCGATTACACTTGCATGAGGCTGGTCACATACGAGCAAGACGATTTCACAAGCTAAATTTCCATGCTCCATCATCGCTTGAAAATTACTTCCTGATCCAGAGGCAAATACGGCTACCTTTACTTTACTCATGCTTGAACCGAATCCCTTCTTCCGCCGTTACTGTTCCAATAATGGTAGCTTGTTCATCCGTTTGGTCAAGGATAGCTAATATGTTCTCTGCATCTTCTTCTGCCACGACAAGCGCCATGCCAATCCCCATATTAAAAATACCGTACATATCGTATTCTGAAATTTCTCCTTGTGCTTGAAGGAAAGGAAAGATTTCTGGTGTTTCCCAACTTGCTTGATCCAATTGCACTCCATATCCACTCGGTAGGACGCGAGGGAAATTCTCATAAAATCCGCCACCTGTTATATGCGTAATTCCTTTAATCGTCGATTCCTTCATAACTTCTGCAACAGCATGCGCATAGATTTTCGTCGGTGCGAGCAGTAATTCGCCTAATGGTTTAGTGAGGCCTTCATATGTTTTCATCAAATCTAGATCAGCGACGATTTGGCGGACTAAAGAATACCCATTGGAATGAATACCACTCGATTGTAAACCAATGATAACATCGCCTGCTTCAATCGATTCACCTGTAATTAACCGTGATTTTTCAGCAATGCCAACTGCAAATCCGGCTAGATCATATTCCTCTTCTTCGTACATTCCCGGCATTTCCGCTGTTTCCCCACCAATCAATGCAGCTCCAGCTGATACACATCCTGTTGCAACCCCTGCGACAATCTGTTCAATCATATCCGGATCATTTTTCCCACAACCAATATAATCAAGAAAGAATAACGGTTGTGCTCCCTGAGCAACGATGTCATTCACACACATGGCGACAAGATCAATTCCAATGGTGTCATGCCGATTCAATTGAGAAGCGAGCAGCAACTTCGTCCCAACCCCATCTGTCCCAGACACAAGTACCGGCTCCTCATATTTAAATGAAGATAAATCGAACAAACCTGCAAATGCCCCAATACCACCTAATACCTCGGGCCTTGTCGTTTTAGAAATATGCTTCTTCATTCGTTCAACCGCCTCATACCCTTTTTCTACGTCCACTCCAGCTTTCTTATAAGCATTCGACATCTAACATCCCGCTCCTCTTCTCATCATCTATTATTATCTCTTTCATTCATCCGTTCGTGCGCGACTTTGCGCGGTTGGTGCGCGACTTTGCGCGGTTAGTGCGCGACTTCCGGCGATCCGTTAGGTCGTCTCATCAACAAGTACAGGATAATCCCCGGTAAAGCAGGCATTACAGATGCCTTGATGAATCGTTTTATCTTTAACGATGGCATGTTTCATTCCTTCCGCCGATAGAAACGCGACACTATCCGCTCCCATAATCTCCTCGATTTCCGCAGTGGAATGATTCGCGGCAATTAGCTCTTTGCGTGTGGACATATCAATTCCGTAATAACAAGGATTCTCTATTCGCGGGGAAGCGATCCGAACATGGACTTCTTTTGCTCCTGCCTCTTTTAATAAGCCGACAATACGTCTACATGTTGTTCCCCTAACAATCGAGTCATCAATCATGACAACCCGCTTTCCCTCTACGATTCCTCTTACTGGTGACAGCTTCATCTTCACACCTTGATCCCGTAGTTCTTGTGACGGTTGGATAAAGGTCCGCCCGACATACCGGTTTTTGATGACTCCCATTTCATAAGGCAAGCCACATTCCTCTGCATACCCAATCGCTGCGGAAATACTTGAATCAGGCACCCCTGTGACAACATCTGCTTCGACCGGCGCTTCTTTTCCTAATTCAATTCCCATTCTTTTTCTTGATGCATGAACATTCACTTCGTTTAAATCACTATCTGGTCTTGATAAATAGACATATTCCATCGCACATAATCTCCGTGGTTCACGGACAGAAAATCGCGTGCTTTCAATCCCCTCATCACTAATCATAATGAGTTCTCCAGGTAAGACTTCACGTTCAAAAGTTGCCCCGATAATATTAAATGCACACGTTTCGGAGGCGACTACATATGCATCACCTAATCGACCAATCGAAAGCGGTCGAATCCCTCTAGCATCAAGAGCAACATACATCTTATCTTCTGTTAAGATGAGAAAACCATAAGCACCAACAACCTTTTCCAGCGCATCCGAAATCGCATCTTTTGTCGTCATCTTGCCATTTCGTCTAATTAAATGGGCGAGCACTTCCGTATCTGAAGTGGTCTGAAAAATGCTGCCCTCGCCTTCAAGTTCTCCACGCAATGTATAAGCATTCATAATATTACCATTATGAGCCAGGGCCATTCCACCTGTTTGCGAACGAAATACAAGTGGTTGCACATTTTCAATATTGCCATCATCATGTGTCGCATTACGAATGTGACCAATCGCTGCATGACCCGATAAATCCGCAAATTCGGCTTGCTCAAACACATCGTTAACTAACCCAATATCTTTATGGAGTTTTAATGATTCACCATCACTTGTTACTAGCCCTGCACCATCTTGCCCTCGATGTTGCATTGCATGAAGCCCGTAATACGTAATTTCTGCTGCTTTTGTATGACCCCAAATTCCAAACACGATACATTCCTCATTTATTTATTTGATTTCAACAAATTTGGGATTGCTTCTTCCCAAAGATTGCTGAGTTGATCAATCTGTTCCTGAATGATAGGTTCGTTATTTTGCTTTATTGTTAATAAATTGTCAGCAGTAACATGTCCTATGACAATTGCATCAGACATTACGCGTTCAAATGATACTTGATCCTTTTTCTTCACCGTTACTACAAAGCGTGACTGTGACTCACTAAATAGAGCTACTGTCGGATCACCGGAAATCGTTACCTCGGCACCAAGGCCTTTTTCTGTAAATAGACTTTCTGCCATTCCCACCGCAAGTCCACCTTCTGATAAATCAGTTGCAGATTGGACGAGCCCTTCTTGAATTGCTGCTAATAATTGTTGTTGGCGGTTTACCTCAACTTGCAAATCAATGGCTGGTGCCTTTCCTTCATATTTCCCATTTTGGATATTTTGCAATTCGCTCCCACCAAACTCAGCAAATGTTTCACCGATTAAGTAAATGGCATCTCCTTCTGCTTGAAACTGATTTGGTGTGGCATGTGCTAATGAATCCAGCAGTCCAACCATCCCTATAATCGGTGTTGGCAAAATAGCTTGATCACCTGTTTGATTGTACATGGACACATTTCCACTAATAACGGGTGTTTCTAGGACACGACACGCTTCACTAATTCCTGTAATACTTTTATCCATTTGCCAAAAAATTTCTGGATTCGTTGGATTCCCATAGTTTAATCCATCTGTTAATGCGAGTGGACGTGCACCTGAGCAAACGATATTACGCGCCGCTTCTGCGACCGCTATTTTCCCACCTGTTTCCGGATCTAGATAGATATAACGTGAATTAGAATCCGTCGTTATCGCAATCGCCTTATCCTGATCTTCAATTTGGACAATGGCTGCTCCCGCCCCTGGTCCAGCAACTGTTTTCCCTTGTGAGTTTGCCGAAAACTGTTCATAAACCCAGCGCTTACTCGCAATGGTTGGCTGTGTTAATAATTTTCTCAATGTAGCCTCTACATCCTCAACTTGTGGGATCTCATTTTCCATTTGTTGAAACTCAGAAAAATATGCTGCCTCTTTTGCCGGGAGGTGATAGACGGGTGCATCTTTGTCTAACGCATCTACCGGAACTTCAGCCATCACTTCGCCACCATGTTCAATGCGAAACACCTTTTCTTCTATGACCTCTCCAACGGAAACTGCTGCAACATCATGTTTATTGAAAATATCGATAATTTCTTGTTCGTGCCCCTTTTTCACAACGAGCAACATGCGCTCCTGTGTTTCTGATAACATCATTTCATAGGCATTCATCTGCTCTTCCGCTTGAGGAACATCATCTAAGTTAAGGATCATACCTGTTCCCGCTTTACTTGCCATTTCACTTCCAGATGAAGTTAATCCCGCCGCACCCATATCTTGCATGCCGATTAAAGCATCTGAGTGAATGACTTCTAAACAAGCTGCAATGATGCGTTTTTCTAATAACGGATTGCCTGGAGCCGGGCTTGCTTCTGCGGATTCCTGATCATCAGATGAATGTGTTGCCCCGTGAATACCATCACGACCTGTTGGAGCCCCCGCATAAATCACTGTATTTCCAACACCCGCCGCAATACCCTTTTGAATATCACTATGATTAATCAAACCAACTGCCATCGCATTGACAAGTGGATTATGTTCATAATGATCATCGAATTGAATGTCACCACCGACCGTTGGTACACCGACTTTATTACCATAATTCGCAATTCCACGAACAACTTCCTTAAATAAGTAATTCGTTCGATCCGTCCCTAATCGACCAAATCGAAGTGAGTTCATGACCGCGATTGGACGAGCACCCATCGAAAATACGTCGCGTAAAATCCCTCCAACCCCAGTCGCTGCTCCTTCAAAAGGATCAACTGTTGACGGATGATTATGACTTTCAATTTTAAATACAACCGCTTGGTCATCATTAATATCGACGACACCAGCTCCTTCACCAGGTCCGATTAACACATGGGGTGCTTTCGTCGGAAACTTACTTAATAACGGTTTTGACGTTTTATAACTACAATGTTCAGACCACATCACCGAAAAAATACCCGTTTCCGTAAGATTAGGCTGACGCTTCATAATCTCTTTTGCACGCTTATATTCCGCATCACTTAATCCCATGCTTTCGTATGCTTTTTCACTTTCAATTTGTTCTGGTGATAGATTCATCTCTTTTGACATCGTCATGGCCCCCTATATTTTCAAACCGTTTATCTGAATGAACTTCATAATTACCGTAACAAGCTATGTCACTTGGATATGTAGGAGTGAGATAGCTAGAAATAAGAATTATGAAATTCATTAACCTATGCTATTTAAAACCCTTTTAAATGATCAAGTTCATACGCACATTCTATTTATCTAATATTTTTTCATCAAAAGACTGCATGGAAGATTGGACTTTTTCCATCGTTTCACCGATAAATGTGAGATGTCCCATTTTTCGTTTCTCTTTTGGTTCTGCTTTACCATATAAATGTAAATATCCGCTTGGACATGTTTCCATCACGCGTAAAACAGCTGGGATATCCTCTCCTAGCACATTGATCATTCCTGCAGGTTGCAAGAGTTCAACCGGTGCTAAAGGCCATCCGCAAATCGCACGAATATGTTGCGTGAATTGCGAAACATTACAAGCTTCGATTGTATAATGGCCTGAGTTATGTGGACGTGGCGCCATTTCGTTTATAAAAACACTTTCACCTTGGACAAACATCTCAATGGCAAATGTTCCGACGACACCCATCTCTTTCGCGAGTCGTTCAGCAGCCTGAATCGCTTTTTCTTCTATGTTGGAACTGATCTGAGCAGGTACGATTGTTTGATGTAACACATGGTCTTTATGATCGTTTTCTGCGATCGGGAATAACGTAAGTTCGCCTGTTTGAGCTCGTGTAAAGACGACCGATATTTCTTTATCAAAAGAAATCCATTGTTCAATAATGCAAGTTGCGTTATTTTCAGCAAATATAATGGCTGCAGGAATATCTGATTCTGATGTTAACTTTAATTGACCTTTCCCGTCATAACCTCCTTGACATGTTTTAATAACTGCCGGAAAATCAATCTTTTCAAATGCTTGTTCACATTCCGCACGATTACGAACAATGGCAAAAGGAGGGACAGGTAAATTCGCTTCCGTTATGAATTGCTTTTCCCTTTCCCTGTTTTGAGTAATTTCAAGTGCCAATGATCCTTGAGGTAATTTCCCCTGCTTCTCAATGAATCTTGCGGCAGTTAGATCAACATTTTCAAATTCATACGTAATGACATCACTTTTTGTCGTTAGCTCCTTTATCGCATCCAGATCATCATACGCAGCAACGATTTGTTCATCAGCGACTTGTGCTGTTGGGCAATTAGATGTTGGATCTAGAACCGCGATTTTATACCCCATATAACGCGCTGCAATAGCCATCATGCGTCCAAGTTGTCCACCTCCGATAATTCCGATTGTTTGTCCTGGTAAAATTACAGTTGATTCGTTATTTTTCGGCAAGATCATCCCTCATTTCCTCTACCTTTGCACGCATCGTTTCACGGTAGCTTGTTAACTTTTCCGCCACCTCTTCATCAAAGGCACCAATTATTTCTGCTGCAAAGATGCCAGCATTTGTTGCGCCTGCTTTACCAATTGCCATCGTTGCAGTAGGTACACCACCAGGCATTTGGACAATAGATAAAAGGGAATCCATTCCGTCTAATGCTTTACTTTGCACCGGAATCCCAATGACCGGTAATGTTGTTTGTGAAGAAATCATTCCTGGTAAATGAGCCGCACCACCGGCTCCCGCAATGATGATCTTTAAACCGCGCTCACGTGCCTTCTTGGCATAAGTAAACATATCATCCGGTGTTCGGTGTGCTGATAGAACCTCTTTTTCATAAGTGATTTTTAATTCATCAAGCACATGACATGTATGTGCCATCGTCTCCCAATCTGAAATGCTTCCCATAACAACCCCAACTTGTGTCATCTAATCCCTCTTTCTTCATCCTTTATATTCCTTCTTCGGAAACGTATTCATACCATCACGATAAAAAAGCCTATTCTTCTCCCCTCATATTTAATGAGAGAAGACGAACAGGCTGTTTCCTTATGTATTGTTTCATCGATGCTTCACTATAAACTTAATATCCGATTCATATTCATAGTTTGAAGCAGATTAGTCGACAGCACAAACATAAAAGACAACATTAATTCCTATGACGATTCATCTTCCCTCATAGTCCAACATTTACGGTGTTGGGTAGAAACGCTTGAGCCATATTCCCAAAAATATATGAGGAATTCTATTCACTTTTCATTTGCTCTTAGCATAGCAAAGACGAACCACATATGTCAATAGAATATCGAACAATAAAACAGTATTCCTTTTCAT
>DATGSG010000049.1:0-22135 GCA_035302925.1 Virgibacillus sp.
TTCCAAATGAACACCGAGCATTTCAGCAGCCCCTGGTTTAGATTGATAATTCTTTATGTTCTTTAAGGCTTTTTCGATGTTTTTAACCGATTGGGTGATCGTAGTAGCCAAAAAACTCGTTGTACCTTCTTGAGGCAATTCGAAGGCGATCGTATCCAATGCTTCTGCTGAAGCATCCATCACGTCGGCCCCTCCTGCACCATGAATATGGCCGTCAATAAACCCTGGTATTAAATTTAGTCCTTCCCCATCAAGTTGTCTAACTTTCGCTTTTACACGATTATCGGCTTCGTGTTCTGGCGTAATCTCTGCTATCTTCCCATTCTCAATGAGTAGGCTGTGGTTATGTAGCACATCCTCCTCGGTATAAATGGTTATGTTATTTATACGCATAGCTGTCGGTTCATCCACTTTTAATCAAACTCCCTAGTCCATAATATTTCAAACTCATTTCTTCATTAAAAAAGTCATAGTTTATACAGGTGAATCAATTTCATAATTGCCAAATCAGCAACATCGATACAGTATGTAGTTAAGAACGATTCAACGCAACTATATGTTGTATCGATGTTGCTCTAAACGGGTATTATGAAATTGATTAAAGTATATAACATATATTCGCCTCTTTATGCATATCTATTATGGGATGCTATCGATTAGGAGGGAATATATATGCGCTACAAAGACATTAGTGGAAAAGAAATCGTTAGTGTTAATCGTGGTTCTAGACTAGGTATTCTTGGACAAACGGATTTAGAAATTGACGAAAAAACGGGGGAAATTCATTCTTTTATTATATCAAACTATAAATGGTTTGGGCTGAAAAAAGAAGGTGAAGAAACGAAAATCCCTTGGAGCTCCATTAAGAAAATTGGCGACGATATGATCTTGATTGATGACTAATATTTAGTTTAATAATAAGTAATGAATTTCACAATCCCTTTTCATGCCTTGTTACGGTAATTGTGACATTCAATCTAAGGGGTAGATAAGCAAGTGTTATTATAAATGACACTTGCTTTTTTTGTGTTTTTAAAACTCACTCTCACCAACACCCCATCCGCACATAAGCTATAAGTGAACGTTTGAAAATCAGTTTGATATTATCGATTTAAGAGTGGGGGAATGAACAACGATGGACCAGCTCATAGCAATAATAGGCGGAGATGCTCGCTATTTAGAGCTTATACGTCAACTACAGAATTTAGAAAACACAACCATTATCCTTGTAGGATATGACAAGATTGAGCAAGGGTTTACAGGTTTAAAGCAGTTGGAGTTTCATGAACTAGAAGTAGAGAAATTAGATGCCATTATTTTACCGATTACGGGAACAAATAAGACGGGGAATGTTGAAGTTGTTTTTTCAGATCAGGAAATAAGATTAACGAAAAAATGGTTTAATCAGCTCAAAGCAACCGCACTCGTATTTACTGGAATTGCCAATGATTATTTATTATCGGTAACGAGTGAAGCGGAAGCATCATTGATATCCTTGTTGGATCGTGACGATATCGCCATTTATAACTCAATTCCAACAGCTGAAGGTACAATCATGATGGCTATGGAAAATACGGATTATACAATTCATTCTTCCCGGGTTTGTGTCGTTGGGTTCGGTCGGGTAGGAAATACAGTTGCAAATAAATTTTCAGCTTTAGGTGCGAAAGTATCTGTTAGCGCAAATAGCATTAGAGACCTAGCACGCATAACGGAAATGGGACTTACCGCAATTCCACTCCAATCTATTCATAAACGTATCACAGACTGCGATATACTCATTAACACCATTCCAGCAAAAGTAATTGGCAAGCAAACGATTCAGGAGCTCCCGGCCCATAGTATGATTATTGATTTAGCATCAAAGCCAGGAGGAACGGATTTTGATTATGCTAAACAACGTGGAATCAAAGCGATCTTATCAAAAAGTCTACCTGGAACCGTGGCACCAAAAACAGCGGGAAAGATTTTGGCGGATGTCATCAAACAATATCTATTTGTAACAAGGGATGAATAACATGCAAAACTGAGAAAAGCGATTTGTTCAATTCAATATTTAATTAATTAATAAATGAATTTCATAATCGCTATTTATAGCTATCTCTATCCATAGCTGGTTACGGTAATTATGAGATTCATTTAATAGAAAGGAAAAGATATGATGAATGTAAAAGGAAAGCGTATAGGCTTTGGTTTAACAGGATCCCATACGACTTATCATAAAGTATTTCCTCAGATGGAACGGCTCATGGCTGAAGGTGCTGATGTGATACCAATCGTATCGTATACGGTCAAAAATACAGATACAACATACGGTAAAGCAGCAGATCATATTACTAAGATTGAATCCATTACGAAACGGCAGGTTATTTCTACGATTCCGGAGGCAGAACCTTTAGGACCAAAAGAGCCACTGGATTGTATGGTCATTGCTCCCCTGACTGGGAATTCTTTAAGTAAACTAGCACATGCATTTTCAGACTCACCCGTTTTATTTACCGCAAAGTCTACGATGCGTAATCAAAAACCAATTGTTTTAGGGATTTCTACAAATGATGCACTTGGCTTAAATGGGGTTAATTTGATGCGCTTAATGGCTAGTAAATTAATCTATTTTATCCCATATGGTCAAGATGATCCCTATGGGAAACCAAACTCTCTCATCTCAAATATGGATTATTTAGTAGATGCTGTAGAGGGCGCCCTCGAATTTAATCAAATACAGCCAATTATTCTACCATATTCACGTGAAGATATGGTAAAATAGACTTTTAGGACTTCTAAATGTAGTATAATAGAGAGTGATATTGTTGAGGGGAGTATTAAATAATGACGAAAAAAACATCATTTAACGTAGCAGTAGTAGGCGCAACAGGTGCAGTTGGAGAAAAAATCATGCACTTTCTGGAAGAAAAAAACTTACCAATCAATGAGTTAAAACTTTTATCTTCAGCGAGATCCGCTGGGAAGAAGCTGACATTTAAACATAAGGAAATTATTGTAGAAGAGGCAAAACCTGAAAGTTTTAAAGGAATTGATATTGCTTTATTTTCTGCAGGTGGGTCCGTAACAGAGAAGCTAGCAGGCGAAGCAGTCAAACATGGTGCCATTGTAATCGATAATACGAGCGCATATCGTATGGATCCAAAGGTACCTCTTATTGTACCAGAAGTGAATGCATCCGAATTAAGTAAGCATCAAGGAATCATTGCAAATCCAAACTGTTCGACGATTCAAATGGTCGTAGCATTAAAACCGATTCGAGAAGCATTTGGTTTATCGCGGGTTATTGTGTCAACTTATCAAGCTGTATCAGGAGCGGGATTACAAGCACCTGGTGAATTGATGAACCAAACAAAACAGTATCTAAATGATGAGGAAATGACCGCAGAGATTCTACCAGCCGGATCAGATAAAAAACATTATCCAATTGCATTTAATGCCTTACCACAAATCGATGTGTTTCAGGATAATGGATATACAGCGGAAGAAATGAAAATGATTAACGAAACAAAGAAAATATTTAGCGAACCTGATTTATCAGTAGCGGCAACTTGTGTTCGATTACCTGTCGTTACATCACATGCGGAGAGTGTGTATGTTGAAGTTGACAAAGCGGGTGTAACAGTTGAAGATGTGTGGGAAGTATTGAATGGTGCGGAGGGAATTGTTTTACAAGATGATCCGAGTACACAAACTTACCCTACACCGTTATCTTCTGCTGACAAAGAGGATGTTTTTGTTGGACGCGTCAGAAAAGATTTAGATAATGACCGTGGTTTCCATTTATGGATCGTTAGTGATAATCTAATCAAGGGTGCCGCATTAAATACTGTACAAATTGCACAAACTTTAATTAAAAATAAATTGATATAAAGGGAATCTTAAAAAGCAGGGGTGTCACAATGCAAATATTAGTTCAAAAATTTGGCGGGACTTCCGTCCAAAATGAGGACAATAGAAATCATGTGCTTAAGCATATTAAAGACGCTTTAGTTAAAGAATATAAACTAATCGTTGTTGTATCGGCCTTAGGTAGAAAGCCTGATCCATATGCAACAGATACATTACTTGATATGGTTGATTTTCCCGCAAATCATAATTCAAAACGAGAGCTAGACCTACTCATGGCTTGTGGAGAAACCATTTCTTCGATCGTATTATCGAATGAGTTGCAAAAGAATCACATTCGGTCGATAGCCTTAACAGGTGCACAGGCTGGATTTATCACGAACGAAGATTTTAATAAAGCAAAGATTAAAGAAGTAAGGCCAGAGCGACTAATAAAAGAGTTTGAAACGCATGATGTGGTTGTTGTTGCCGGTTTCCAAGGACAAACGGAAACTGGGGAAATTACGACCATTGGACGGGGTGGAAGTGATACGACAGCAGCAGCCATTGGAGCTGCTGTCGAGGCAGAACGTATTGAGATTTTTACAGATGTAAAAGGGATCATGACAGCCGATCCACGGGTTGTACCATCTGCAAGACCCCTGGATATTGTCACCTATACAGAAATATGTAATCTCGCCTACCAAGGGGCTAAAATTATTCATCCAAGAGCTGTCGAGATTGCGATGCAAGCTAAAATCCCAATGCGAGTGAGGTCAACATATTCTGAGGATATGGGGACATTAGTGACGACTTCAAGAGTACAAGAAAATGGGATTGATATACCTGACAGACTTATAACGGGGATTGCTCATATCGATGAAATAGCACAAATTAAAGTGCCGATGATTGAAGATAAAAGTCGTTTGCAATCTGATGTGTTTAAGGCGATGGCTGAAGCGGGAATTTCTGTTGACTTCATTAATATTTCGCCTTCTGGAGTCATTTACACCATTCCATTTGAAGCGATTAATCGGGCCGTATCCATTTTAGAAACATTAGGGTTCCAGCCTGAGATCACAGAGAATTGCGCTAAAGTGTCTGCGGTTGGAGCTGGGATGACTGGTGTTCCAGGTGTTGCATCACGGATTGTTCAAGCTTTAACCGATGCAGAAGTGAATATATTGCAATCTGCTGACAGTCATACGACAATATGGGTACTTATTAAAGAAGAAGATATAAAAAAGGCTGTAAATGCCTTACATGATGCATTTGAACTGAGCAAGACAGATCACTAATAAGTGTGATATAAAATAGATCGTAGAAAAGAAAGGTGAAACTTATGGGTTTTGGCACCGTACTGACAGCAATGGTAACACCATTTGACACGGAAGGTAATATTGATTTTGACGTGACAACGGTGTTAATAGAAGATTTACTAGCAAATGGAACCGAGGGGCTTGTTGTAGCTGGTACAACGGGCGAGTCACCGACGTTATTAGATGAAGAGAAAATCGCATTATTTAAGCATGTTATAGAAGTCGTAAATAAACGTGTACCCGTAATCGCGGGTACAGGTAATAATAATACAGCAGCATCGATTACATTAACGAAAGAAGCAGAAGTATTAGGTGCGGACGCAATCATGCTTGTCACACCTTATTATAATCGACCGGATCAACAAGGTCTTTATATGCACTTTTCAACCATCGCTGAAGCAACTACATTACCTGTGATGTTATATAATATACCGGGTCGATCTGTTGTCAATATGGACGCAGAAACAACGATTCGACTCAGTAAAATTGATAATATTGTTTCGGTTAAAGAGGCAAGCGGAGATCTTGACCAAGTGTCAAGGATAATCGAGCATACAAGCGATGATTTTAGTGTCTATTCTGGTGATGATAGCACGACCTTACCAATCATAGCGATTGGTGGAAATGGGGTTGTTTCTGTCGCATCCCATGTGATCGGTAATGAAATGAGCGACATTGTTCGTTTATATATGGATGGACAAAACAAAGAGGCCGCCGCGCTTCATCGGAAAGTTCTGCCGATTATTAAAGGGCTATTCAAGACACCTTCTCCGGCCCCTGTGAAGGCCGCTTTAAAATTGAAGGGTATTGATGTCGGGCATGTACGATTGCCATTGGTCGATCTCTCTACTGAAGAACGCGCAACATTAAAAGATTTACTACATTATTAAACGGCTGTATCTTAAACAATAGTCGCATGGAACACTCTCTTCTGGTTCATACTAAGATTAGTTTGATTAATCTTGATAGAAGGAGTGTTCTTTTTATGAATTCAAATAATCACCAAGATGCTAAAACAGAGGTAAAGGAAGAAACGAAAAAGGATGAAGCGACAGAATCCTCCATAGTGGAAAAGATCCAAGAGTTAGGGCAATCCAACATTCCGCAAGTACCTGATTCAAATGTTCATGTCTTGACAATAATTGGACAAGTTGAAGGGCATATACAATTGCCACCGCAAAATAAAACAACAAAATATGAACATTTATTACCACAGCTTATTGCAATTGAACAAAACCCCAAAATAGAAGGCTTAGTTATTTTATTGAATACGGTTGGTGGGGATGTGGAAGCTGGACTCGCCTTATCAGAAATGATTGCCTCAATTTCCAAACCGACTGTTTCAATCGTCCTTGGCGGTGGGCATTCCATTGGTGTCCCGATTGCAGTGGCAACTAATTATTCTTTCATAGTACCGACAGCTACGATGACGATTCATCCCATTCGCTTAACTGGACTCGTGATTGGTGTGCCGCAAACCTTTGAATATTTGGATAAAATGCAAGATCGAGTGATTAATTTTGTCGTCAATCACTCTCATATTAAAGAGGAAAAGTTTAAAGATCTTATGTTCGCTAAGGGAAATCTAACGAGGGATATCGGCACCAATGTGGTTGGCAAGGATGCGGTAGAATATGGGTTAATTGATGAGGTTGGGGGAGTAAGTGAGGCGATGAAGAAAATAGCGGAACTTATTGAAGGCGATCCCGAACAGAAAGAGGTGATTCAATGATTTTATATACACCCTTATCGAAGTCAGACATCTATCCAGAGGATCATTCGGAAACAAGCAAACGTAAATCGATTTTACACGAAGGTAAGCTTTTGTATGTGGAGGAAAGTGAACCCGGTTCATACCAATTACTGCAATTGTTATCAACAGACCCGCAAGACTTCTTAGATGCCAAATATTCTCCAGGTGAAAATATATTCTAATCAGCAGAACCCCTATTCGTATATTGGTGAAATATGCTATACTAGTTAATGAATTTCATAATCCTCATTTATAGCTATATCCGCATAGATGGTTACGATAATTATGAAATTCATTTAGTAAATAAAAATGAGTCAAGCAAGACCCTTGCCAACCGATTTTCGGCAAGGGATTCTTATCATCGTGATGATGTATCAATCGCTTAAGGGGGTGAGGAAATGGCTAAAAAGAGAAAGAAAAAGAAGCAGGGGACAAAAAAAAGAAAGCAACAAATTAAGTTTGAGTTACTCGGATTGTTGTTTATATTTCTAGCTATTTTTGGGAGTGGTGCAGGTGCCATTAGTGACGGTGCTATTCCGAGTGGCCTCGAAAATTTATTTCGCTTTTTCTTAGGATTCTGGTATTTTACTGCCTCTTTAGCATTACTAATTGTTGGTATCATGCTATTTATTAAGCGACGTTTTCCAGATTTTACAGATAAGAAGTTGATCGGGTTTTATATTGGTTTTTTAGGCTTATTATTGCTGACACATATTCAGACGTATGAACCCATATTACTTATGACGACAGAACCCTCGATCTTACGCTTAACCTGGGATCACTTTCTCGCTTATGTGAACAATGAAGGGCCAGCATCACAATTAGGTGGCGGATTTGTGGGGGGCTTATTATTCACTTTTACATATTATTTATTTTCCTCAATTGGGGCGAAGATTGTAGCAGTTTTTTCAATTGTGATTGGATTTATTTTCATGACCGAAATTTCCTTAGGTGAGTTTCTCACAACAATTTGGAAAAAAGTTATCTCTACATATGAAAAAGGAAAAGAAAAGGTCGGGCAGTATCAGTCAGATAAAAAAGCGAATAAGGATGAGGTAGAAATAAACCCACAGGAAAACATCGTAAAGGAAGTAGAAGACGAGCCTGTCATTCAAGAGTTTACCGATATATCCTACGCACTGGATCAAGCAAAACAAGACGAAAATCCTGAAACAGAACAACCCGTTGAAGAAGCTTATGATGACACAACTACTGATATGGTTATTCCATCTGCAGAAGTCGCGGAAGTTGAAAATTATGAGTATGAGCTTCCTTCATCAAATTTATTAACAGAACCTGCACAAAACTCGCAGCAACATGAGAAATCAAAAATCCAAGCGACGGTGCGTACATTGGAAACAACATTTCATAGCTTTGGCGTAAAGGCAAAAGTTACGAAAGTCCATGTTGGTCCAGCGGTTACAAAATATGAAGTGTATCCAGAAGCCGGGGTTAAAGTTAGCCGAATCGTTAGTTTACATGATGATTTAGCACTTGCTTTAGCGGCTCAAGATATACGGATCGAGGCGCCAATTCCTGGTAAATCGGCGGTTGGTATCGAGGTTCCGAATCAAGATGTTGCAACAGTATCATTACGAGAGGTGCTAGATGTTGCAACAACCCAATCATCAAAGTTATTATTTGCCCTCGGGCGAGATATTTCTGGAGATGCTGTTGTTGGAGAATTAAATAAGATGCCACACCTATTAATTGCCGGAGCGACAGGTAGTGGTAAAAGTGTTTGTATCAACGGCATTATTACAACGATTTTAATGAGAGCGAAGCCACATGAGGTTAAAATGATGATGATTGACCCTAAGAAGGTAGAGCTCAATGTTTATAATGGGATTCCCCATTTACTAACACCCGTTGTGACAGATCCGAAACAAGCATCACAAGCATTGAAGAAAGTAGTCGCAGAAATGGAAAGAAGATATGAACTCTTCTCCGAAACAGGGACGAGGAATATTGAAGGCTATAACGAACATCTTAAAAAGAATGAACCGAGCGATGGTGAGGGGGTGGCCAACCTACCTTATATCGTCGTCTTAGTGGACGAGCTTGCTGATTTAATGATGGTTGCTTCTAAAGATGTGGAAGATTCAATTACAAGACTTGCCCAAATGGCACGAGCAGCAGGTATTCATTTAATCATCGCAACGCAAAGACCTTCTGTCGATGTTATTACGGGGGTTATTAAAGCAAATATACCTTCAAGGATTGCCTTTAGCGTATCCTCACAAATCGATTCACGAACAATTTTAGACACGGGGGGAGCTGAGAAGCTACTTGGTCGAGGAGATATGTTATATATTCCGGTTGGTATGTCTAAACCGGTTAGGGTACAAGGTGCATTCTTATCAGATGAGGAAGTAGAGCGGGTCGTGGCGCACTGTATTGGTGAGCAGGAAGTTGCCTACCAAGAGGAAATGATTCCATCAGAAGTTGCCGAGATTACATCTGAAGCCGAAGATGAACTTTATGGTGAAGCTGTTCAGTTGATTACAGAAATGCAAACAGCAAGCATTTCCATGTTGCAGAGAAGGTTTAGAATTGGGTATACACGTGCAGCTAGATTAATAGATGAAATGGAAGTGAGGGGTGTGGTTGGTCCATATGAAGGAAGTAAGCCGAGAACCGTTTTAGTTTCGGAATCAACGGAGGACATTACATCTACACGCTAGCTTTCCTTTACCTATTTGAATGTGACAAAATGAAGATAGTTATAGATAATAGTTGAGTGATAACGCATTCCATTATATGATGGTTTGTGGAAGAATGTAGATCAGTTTCATAAAAAAGAAGGGGGTACTTCATATGAAGAACCGAAAATATTCATTATTTGTTGTCCTTGTATTAAGTGTAGCTCTGTTTTTAGCTGCTTGTGGGAGTTCGGATGATGCAAAATCCGATGATAAAGATAATGCAGAGGATGCATCTGATTATAGTGTAGGACTTGTTACAGATGTTGGTGGGGTAGATGATAAATCATTTAACCAATCATCATGGGAAGGGTTACAAGAATGGGGAGAAGAGCATGGATTAGAGGAGAAAGAAGGCTATGAATATGCTCAATCTGACGATGAAAGTGATTATTTACCAAACTTAAATCGCTTTGTACGGAATGATTTTAATTTAATCTTTGGAATTGGTTTTATGTTAGAAGATGGAATTAATACAATTGCTGAACAGCATCCAGATGCAAATTTTGCTATTGTCGACTCTGTAGTTGATCAACCAAACGTTGTTAGCATTAACTTTGCGGACCATGAAGGGTCATTTTTAGTGGGAGTAGCAGCCGCACTAAAAACAGAAACAGATAAAGTCGGTTTCATTGGTGGGGTGGACTCTGAGACCATTAATAAGTTTGAAGCAGGGTTCGTGGCCGGTGTGAAATCTATTGACTCTAGTATTGATGTAGACGTTCAATATGCTGGTGCATTCGATGCTGCGGATGATGGGAAATTAATTGCTTCAAATATGTATAATAATGATGTCGACATTATTTATCATTCTGCTGGTGGGACTGGTAATGGTGTATTTGCACAAGCAAAAGACATTAAACATAATGATCCGGACCGTGATGTTTGGGTTATTGGCGTTGACCGTGACCAGTATGATGAAGGTGTAATCGATGATCATAATATTACACTGACTTCCATGCTTAAACGTGTAGACGTTGCGGTTCAAGAAGTAAGTAATATGGGGATGGAAGGCGAATTCCCTGCTGGTGAAACACTTGAATTTTCGATTGAAGATGATGGAATTGGGATAAGTTTAAAAAACGAAGATGCTTTAACAGATGATATCGTAGACGCTATTGATGAATGGAAAGAGAAAATTGTTAATGGAGATGTAGATGTACCAGGGAATCATGAAGAGTTAGAGGAATTTGAAGAGTCACTATAATATAAAAGGCTGGATTTTCCAGCCTTTTATTAAGTTTTACAAAGATCTCAAATAAAGAGCTATGATTGACCCGATCAGTCTTTTCATTTGAGATCTTTGTATGCCATTGGAGTAAAAAGGAGTGAGGTCAAGTGGAGTATATTATTGAAATGCTGAATATACGTAAGGAATTCCCAGGAATTGTAGCAAATAACAATATAAACATCCAGCTAAAGAGAGGCGAGATACATGCCTTACTCGGAGAAAATGGAGCAGGGAAATCAACCCTTATGAATGTGCTATTTGGTTTATACCAACCAGAAAAAGGCGAAATTCGAGTGAATGGGGAAAAAGTAGATATTACAGATCCTAACGTTGCAAATGACTTAGGTATTGGCATGGTGCACCAACATTTTATGTTAGTGGATACATATACAGTGACAGAAAATATTATCTTAGGTTATGAACCTACGTTGGCAGGTTTTATTAAGCTTAAACAGGCAGAAAAGGAAATTCAGGAGTTATCAGATCGTTATGGCTTACAAGTTGATCCAACCGCGAAGATTAGTGATATATCAGTAGGGATGCAACAACGTGTGGAAATATTAAAAACCCTCTATCGTGGAGCAGAAGTACTTATTTTTGATGAACCGACCGCTGTGTTAACCCCACAGGAAATTAAGGAATTGATGAATATTATGAATTCATTAATTGCTGAAGGCAAATCAATTATTTTAATTACCCATAAATTAAAAGAAATTAAACAAGTGTGTGATCGCTGCACTGTTATTCGTAAAGGTGTAGGCATTGGCACAGTCGATGTAGAAAGTACGAGTGTTATGGAATTGGCTTCGTTAATGGTCGGAAGAGATGTCAGCTTCAAAACAGAAAAAAAGCCAGCATCTCCAGAACATGTCGTACTTCGAATAGAGGATCTAGTTGTTAAAGATTCTAGAAAAGTAGATTTAGTAAAAGGATTGGATCTAGAGGTTCGTGCAGGTGAGATTGTTGGGATTGCCGGAATTGATGGGAATGGGCAGACAGAACTAATCGAGGCCATAACAGGTTTACGGAAAAATGAATCAGGAGAAATCTGGTTAAATGAACGAGACATCACTAATTTATCACCAAGAAAGGTGACTGAAAGTGGGCTTGGACATATTCCCCAGGACCGTCAAAAATACGGACTCGTCTTAGACTATACGGTAGGGGAAAATATTGTCTTGCAAACTTATTATCAACGGCCTTATTCACGTTATTCTGTCTTAAATCATCAGGAGATTTATGCGAAAGCAAATGAACTCATTGAAGAATACGATGTGCGGACACCAAGTGAATATACAGAGGCACGTGCTTTATCAGGTGGAAATCAACAAAAAGTGATTATCGGTAGAGAAGTAGATCGTTCACCAGATATTCTGATCGCAGCTCAGCCCACTCGGGGATTGGATGTAGGAGCGGTTGAGTTTGTCCACCAAAGATTGATCAAAGAACGTGATAAAGGGAAGGCCATTCTACTGATTTCATTTGAATTGGATGAAATTTTAAATCTTAGCGATAAAATAGGTGTTATGTTTGATGGTAAAATTGTTGCACAAGTAAATCCAGAAGAAACAAATGAACAGGAGTTAGGCTTATTAATGGCGGGTAGTGAAAGTCAAAAAGCAGGTGATCAATCATGACATCGAATCGAATGTTTAATATACTTGTACCGATCATAGCGGTTGTATTCGGATTACTTTCAGGTGCGATTTTAATGTTGGTATTTGGTTATAATCCGATTGAAGGGTATATGGCATTATGGAATGGTGCGTTTGGCGATGTATACTATTTTGGTGAAACGATCCGCCAAATAACCCCTTATATTTTAACGGGATTAGCTGTTGCTTTTGCTTTCCGTTCAGGATTATTTAATATCGGTGCGGAAGGACAAGTTATTGTTGGGTGGTTAGCGGCGGTATGGATTGGTACAACCGTAAATGCCCCGATGATCATTCACTTACCATTAGCTATTTTAGTAGCTGCAGTAGCAGGAGGACTATGGGGATTTATACCGGGCTTGCTAAAAGCTAAACGTGGTGTACATGAAGTGATCATTACAATTATGCTGAATTACATCGCTCTTTATAGTGCGAATGCGATCATTCGAAGTTACCTAGCAGATGGCAAAGATAAAACGGAACAGATTTCACCAACGGCATCATTGGCATCGGAATGGTTGCAAGGACTCACTGATTTTTCACGTCTTCATTATGGGATTCTTATTGCCTTGTTTATTGCTATCATTATGTGGTTTATAATTGATCGTACGACATTGGGTTATGAGATGAAGTCGGTTGGTTTTAATCAACATGCCTCTAAATATGCGGGAATGAATGTTAGTAAAAACATTATTTTAGCCATGGTCATTTCAGGTGCTTTCGCTGGTGTAGCTGGAGCAATGGAAGGACTTGGAACATTCGAAAATATGAGGGTTCAATCAGGATTTACGAATTTAGGTTTTGATGGAATTGCAGTAGCCCTGTTAGGATCAAATACAGCACCAGGTGTCATACTCGCCGCTATTTTATTTGGTGCACTAAAGGTAGGATCATTAAATATGCCTACTGAAGCAGGAGTGCCCACCGAATTAGTTGATATTATTATTGCGCTCATCATCTTATTTGTTGCCTGTAGTTATTTAATCAGATGGATGATACTTCGTTTTAAAAAGGAGGAGAACTAAATGGGATTTTTTGATCAGTTACAATCGATTATTCCACTCGTGCTCTTCTATTCAGCGCCTCTTATTTTTACGGCATTAGGCGGAGTATTTAGTGAGCGTGCAGGTGTAGTAAATATTGGGTTAGAAGGATTAATGGTGATGGGTGCATTTGTTGGTATTGTCTTTAATCTAGCTTATGCCGACGTTTTTGGTTCCCTCACCCCATACTTATCAATCTTGGCAGCGATGATTGTATCCGCATTGTTTTCGATCATCCATGCGATTGCATCGGTATCACTACGCGCTAATCAAGTTGTTAGTGGAGTAGCCATTAACTTTTTGGCTTTAGGAGTAGGTGTCTTTTTAACAAAGCAGTGGTATGGAAAAGGTCAAACAGATGTCGTTTCACAACCCTTTTACTCAAGCAATATTCGCTTTCTAGAGGATATTCCATTTATTGGGGAAATGTTTTTCCAAGGCGTTTATAAAATATCCTATGTTGCGATTATTTTAGCATTTATCGCATGGTTTGTACTTTATAAAACCCGATTTGGATTACAATTGCGTGCGGTTGGGGAACATCCGATGGCTGCAGATACAAACGGAATTAATGTATATAAAATGCGTTATATCGCCGTTATTATCTCAGGCGCACTTGGCGGAGTTGGTGGATCCGTATTTGCCTTGACCATAACAGGCGACTTTTCCAACACGACGATTGTTGGACAAGGATTTATGGCACTTGCAGCAGTCATTTTTGGTAAGTGGCACCCCTTAGGCGCATTGGGAGCAGCATTGTTCTTTGGTTTCGCACAGAGTTTAAGTGTTATTAGTTCGGGAATTCCGATTCTTCAAGATGTGCCTAATGTTTATTTATTAATCGCACCATACGTTTTAACCATCTTAGCTTTGGCAGGATTTATCGGTCGTGCAGAAGCGCCTAAAGCCAATGGAGAGCCCTATATCAAGGGGAGTCGCTGATTACAGAGTGCACCGTATAATATAAGCACTTTGGATAACAATAAGTACAATTAAGTTCACTTATCTAAATGATTTTTATAATTACTAAACAGCTACATCGATACGATATGTAGTTAAGAAAGGTTCAACGAAACTATATGTTGTACCGATGTGGCACTAAACCGGTATTATGAAGTTCATTAACCATGTAAAATACAATGTACGGAGGGAAAATAATGAATGCAATTGTTGAAGAAAACTTCAAAGAACAGGGGTTACATATTCATTTCGTTCCGAGTAAAAAGTTTAAGACGATCAATATTGTTGCGAAATTTAGAGCACCATTATCGCGTGAAACGGTAACGATGCGCGCATTACTACCTTATTTGCTAAGACAAGGTACGAAAAGTTATCCGTCAGAGCAAGCGTTACAATTAAAGCTTGATGAGCTCTATGGTGCAGTACTGAGGATTGATAGTGCTAAGAAAGGTGATCACCATATTATGAGTATTCGGCTCGAAATAGCGAATCAGAACTATATTTCGGATGAATCCTCCATTATAGATGAAGCTCTAGTGTTATTAAAAGAGATTATTTATGAACCCAATACAACGGGTGATTCATTTGATCCGGTTATTTTTAAGCGCGAAAAGGAAACCTTACAACAAAAAATGAATGCTGTAATCGATGATAAAATGGCCTATGCAAATCGCCGTATGATTGATGAGATGTGTGCAGGGGAGGCATATGCAACCCATGTACATGGATATGAAGAGGATTTAGCTGCGCTAGACGCGAAGACGATGTATGAATATTATCTATCGCTATTAGTAGAGGATCGCCTAGATATTTATGTTTTAGGAGATTTTGATCAGCAATTGATGAAAAAAGAATTAACATCACTCTTTCCGAAGCGAGAATATTCAGCGGATTTCACTCCAAAATCGGAGGATTGGACGAAGAGGGACGAACCCCAAGTCATCATTGAAAAACAAGATATTCAACAAGCTAAACTCCATCTAGGTTATCGTACAAACAGTACATATCAAGATGATGATTATCACGCATTACAAGTATTTAACGGTGTTTTTGGAGGGTTTCCAAGTTCAAAATTGTTTATAAATGTACGCGAGAAAAATAGCCTTGCTTATTATGCAGCATCTAGAATAGAAAGCCTTAAAGGTTTACTCATTGTATTTAGTGGAATTGCCTCTGCCGATTATGAACAGGCTAAGGAAATTATTGAATTACAAATGACGGCTATGAAAAACGGGGAGTTTACGGAGAGTGAAGTGTCCGAAACGAAGGATCTACTGATTAATCAGTTTTTAGAAACATTAGATAATCCCCAAGGAATTATTGAGTTGTTGTATCAACAGGTTTTAGCTAATAAAGTGATGAGCCCAGATGATTTCATTGAGGGCATTAAGAAGGTTACGACAGAATCTGTGCGGCATATAGCGGATAAAATCGAAGCCGATACCGTTTATTTACTAACGAGTGAAGGAGATGGTGTAAATGAATAAACAAGCTTATGAAGATATCGAGGAAACCATTCATTCAAAAAAACTTGATAACGGACTTACCGTTATTTTATTACGTAAACCTGAAATGTCAAAAACATATAGTTTGTTTTCCACTAAATATGGATCAATTGATCAAACATTCACTCCGATTGGTGAAAAGGAAATGGTCACCGTTCCAGATGGTGTTGCACACTTTTTGGAACATAAACTGTTTGAAAAGGAAGACCGTGATGTATTTGCTGACTTTGGCAGACAAGGGGCTTCACCAAATGCATATACATCTTTTACGAATACCGCTTATTTATTTTCGGCAACAGACAATATTGAACAAAACGTAGAAACACTCCTTGATTTTGTTCAAGAGCCATATTTTTCGGAGCAATCTGTAGAAAAAGAAAAAGGGATCATCAAACAAGAAATAATGATGTATGATGATCAGCCTGATTGGCAAGCGATGATGGGGACAATTCAGAGTCTGTTTAAAAACCATCCGGTAAAAACGGATATTGCTGGAACCGTTGCATCCATCGAAACGATTACAAAAGAAGATTTATACACTTGTTACCATACATTTTATCATCCAGAGAATATGACACTATTCATTGCTGGTAACTTTGCTGTTGAAGAGATGATGGCTATGATTGAGACAAATCAAGCAAATAAAACTTTTACTAAAATGGATGAGATTATTCGGGATTATCCTGAAGAACCGGAAGAGGTAGCGATAGAAAAGCATCAAATAAAGATGCCTGTTTCAATACCTAAATGTATGGTAGGCATTAAGGAGTCGTCGAAAGAATTATCTGGCGCAGCGTTTTTAAAGAAAGATTTACTACAAGGTATGATCGTGGAACATTATTTTTCAAAAGGTGGAGCCTTTTATCAAGAACTTTATGCCGAGCAATTAATTGATGCCAGCTTTGAATTCAGTACAAGTCTGGAAGCGAATTTCGGCTTTACAATGATCGGTGGGAATACAAATCAACCTGAGGCATTCGCCGATAAAGTAAAAGATTTGTTAATAAGTACACAAACCGCATCTTTAACAGAGGAAGAATTTGCAACGATCAAGAAAAAGGAAATCGGTCAAATGTTACGTTCCATGAATTCACTTGAATATATTGCAAATCAATATACGCATTATCATTCATTTGGCATTGATTTCTTTACGATCATACCGGAAATTCAATCTCTCACGATTGAGGATGCCAATCACTTTTTAAAAAATTGGATTCATGAAGATCGTTTGGCAGTCTGTGAAATCGTAGGGGAGTAAGTAGGGAGAGCATGATGACAGAGAATGTATTAATCATCGGGGCAAGTGGCGATATTGGGATCGCCATTGCCGAACAGTTAGCAAATGATGGGTATCAGCTAATTTTACATTATCATCAAAATAGAGAACCGATTTCTACTTTATATGCAACGATAAAAGATTGTGTCTTAACAGTAATTCAAGCTGATTTAACCGATTCACATGAAGTCGAGCAGATGATGGCCGACATGAATTTCCCCGTGCATTCCATCGTGTTCGCTAGTGGGAAAGCCCATTATGGGTTATTCCAAGAAACACCGGAACAAACAATCAATGACATGCTATCCATGCATGTCAAAGCCCCCCTAGTCATTACAAAACACTTTTTACCAGCAATGATTAACCGGAAGGCAGGAAAGATTGTTTTTATAACCTCGATTTGGGGAAATGTTGGAGCCAGTTTTGAAGTTGTTTACTCGACCGTTAAAGGGGCTCAAAATAGTTTTGTAAAATCATTAGCTAAAGAAGTAGGACCTAGTGGGATTTCTGTTAACGGAGTAAGTCCGGGGTTTATTGACACAAAAATGAATAAGCACCTCGTTCAAGATGAAAAAGAGGCGATTATCTCAGATATTCCGATTAATCGGTCAGGTACACCGAAAGATATCGCACATACGGTTCGCTTCCTATTAGATGATGAATCTAATTATATTCAAGGTGAGGTTATTAAAGTAACGGGTGGTTGGTAAATGGATTGATCTACCTATCCTTTTTATATGTATAAATGATGTATTTATCCAAATACTATACATGTCTAAAGATGAAGGAGGTAGTTCAATGTCTGTTTTAGATAACTTTGGTACGTGGAAAGAGTTCCTAGCTGATAAAATAGAGTATGCTGGAGAGCAAGGCATGAGTCATGACACAATTTCTAATATGGCTTTTCAAGTTGGCGATTATCTATCCAAAAGTGTAGAAGCGAAAAACGAAGAAGAGGCGATTCTAAGAGAGCTTTGGAATGCTGCATCAGAAGATGAACAACAGGCAATTGCTAGTTCAATGGTGAAACTTGTACAAAAACAAGGAAAATAATTTCTTTATTTAGTCCAGAAGCTGTATACTAAGGGTGCAGCTTCTTTTTAATCTTTAAAGGGATCGTTAAAAACAATTTTATTATACATTGCTTTTATAAATTCGATTAGGTAATATTACAGTAGCTAGTATATAAAGGAGAATATTATGAAGACAACCGAATGGTACTTAGAATATGAACTTCAATATAATCGACCTGGTTTGTTGGGAGATATATCTTCATTACTAGGAATGTTAGCCATTAATATTATTACAATAAATGGTGTTGGAAAAGCAAAGCGTGGTATGTTATTAACAGCGAAAGAAGATAAGAAAATTACCCGCTTAAGAACAATATTGGAAACAATGGACACCATAGAACTGATTAAATTGCGTAAACCTAATCTTCGCGATAAACTAGCGGTAAGACATGGGCGTTATATTCACAGAGATGTTGATGATCGTAAAACAGTTCGATTCGTACGTGATGAATTAGGCTTATTAGTCGATTTCATGGCGGAACTTTATAAAAGTGATGGGCATAAGCTTATCGGAGTACGTGGGATGCCACGAGTCGGGAAAACTGAATCGGTTGTCGCAGCTAGCGTTTGTGCGAATAAGCGATGGTTATTTGTGTCGAGTACCTTATTAAAACAAACGGTACGGAGTCAATTGATTGAAGGCGAGTATAGTAAAGATAATATTTATATTATCGATGGAATTGTATCAAAACAGCGAGCAAATGAAAAACATTGGCAATTAATTCGTGAGATTATGCGATTACCTACAATAAAAGTAGTTGAACATCCGGATATATTTATTCAAGCAACAGAGTATGATCTAGATGATTTCGATTATATTATTGAGCTGCGTAATGATGAAGACGAGGAAATTACATATGACGTAATTGAAAAAAACCAATACGGTCAAAATAACGGCTTCTCTATGTTCGACTTTTAAGATGGAAGGTGTTTAATATGGAAATAGGAGAAATACTTAAAGAGGCGAGAGAATCACAATCAATCTCACTGGAAAGTTTACAGGAGTCAACGAAGATCCAAAAGCGTTATTTGGAAGCCATCGAAAAAGGCAACTTCCATATATTACCTGGTACGTTTTATACGAGAGCATTTATCAAAGAGTATGCATATGCGGTCGGTTTAGATGCGGATGCATTATTGATCGAGCATGATGTAGAACTTCCATCTACGGAAGAAGAAAAGGACGAAGAGGAATTTTCACGTATAGAACGAACTGGTAAAGGCCGAGCATCAAAAGGCCCAGCAATTCTTTCGGCTGCACCAACGATTATCGTCATTTTATTAGTTATTGGTATCTTTTTTGTTGCATTGACCCTTTATCAAAAGGCGATAAATGATGGGAGTTCAGATCCAGTGGACATGCAAGACGACAATGAAATCGTTCGTGATAAAAATGAAGGTGAACAGAATAATCAAGATGTAGATGACGAAAAAGAAGATGAGGAAAAGGAAAAAGAAGAGGAAGAAAAAGAAAAAGAAACAGAAACAGCTTTAAATTTAGTAGAAGAAGGCGCTGAATCAACATACGAACTCGTTAATGCGGGAGAAGAAGTTCTGATTACACTTACTTCCGAAGGTGAGACATGGTTACAAGTGACGAATGAGGATGAGAAATCTCTTTATAATCAATTATTAACGGAAGCAGATTCTCCGTTAGAGCTCGATGTATCAGAAGAGGAGCGAGTTTTCTTCAATATTGGCTTTGCGCCCGACTTAAAAATTGATATTAATGGGATTGAATTAGAATACCCAGGTGATGAAAACCAAAATGTAGTCCAAAAACTTTGGCTTGATATTGTAGAAGACGAAGAATAAAACGTTTAAACCCCTTCCACGAATGATACAATGGAAGGGGTTTATGCCTGAATAATTATTTTAAGGAGAACGAAAAATGAATATACCGAATAAAATCACGCTATCACGTATTTTTTTAATCCCGATATTTATTCTATTATTAAGTATCCCTTTTAGTTGGGGAGAATGGAATATCGGGGAGACGACATTGCCGATTACTCACTTTGTCGCGGCACTTGTTTTTGCTTTTGCTGCCAGTACAGATTGGTTAGACGGTTACTACGCACGAAAATATAACTTAATTACAAATTTAGGGAAATTTTTGGATCCGTTAGCAGATAAACTACTCGTTTCTGCGGCACTTATTTTATTAGTGGAGCTTGATTTAGCAGCGGCTTGGATCGTCATCTTGATTATCAGTAGAGAGTTCGCTGTTACTGGTATGAGGTTAGTAGCTGCGGGTGAAGGGATTGTACTCGCTGCTAGTAATATGGGGAAACTAAAGACCGTGACACAAATCTTAGCGATATTCCTGTTACTGCTACATAATTATCCTTTCGCTTATCTTGGGTTTCCGTTTGCAACTATTGTTTTATACCTAGCTATGATCATTACGGTCATATCCGGTTGTGACTATTTTATTAAAAATTGGCATGTGATGAGGGATACGAAATGAGTAAACAGTTGAAGTCAGAAGTCATTGCGATTGGAACTGAATTATTACTTGGTGAAATTGCAAACACAAATGCACAGTGGTTATCACAGCAATTAGCATCATACGGAATTGATACATACTACCATACTGTTGTTGGTGATAATTTAGAGCGTGTTCAGGATACGTTTAAGCAAGCACAAGCACGTTCGGACATTATTATTGTATCAGGTGGATTAGGGCCTACTGAGGATGATATGACAAGAGAAGCATTTCAAAAAATGACGGGTCTTACAATTGTTGAACATCCATTATCGATTCAAAAAATAGAAGCGTTTTATGAAAAGTTACAGTCGACAATGACACCTAATAATCGCCGCCAAGCTCGTGTTTTTGCTGACTCGCAAATTATTCATAATGAACTTGGCATGGCCCCAGGGATGATCGTCTCCTATCAGGAGAAAACATGGATTTTCCTACCGGGTGTACCAAGAGAAATGAAACAAATGGCGCAGGATGAAGTCTTTCCATACATTCAAAAACGATCTGAGCAAAAAATGGTCATTCAATCAACTACCTTAAAATTTGTTGGAATTGGTGAATCTGATCTAGAGCATCGTTTAGCAGATCTCATTCATCAGCAAGACAACCCAACAATTGCGTTACTCGCCCAAAATGATGGAGTTGTTATTCGGCTAACATCGAAAGATACATCTATTGATAAGGTGAATCATCGCATGGAACAAACGAGACGTGAAATAGAAGCGATTGTAGGCGACAATATTTATGGTGTTAATGATGAGACACTTGAAGAAAAAGTTAGTGCATTACTGAAACAAAGTAATCTACGAATCTCGGCAGCTGAAAGTGTAACAGGCGGAATGTTTACGAGTAAAATATTAACGGTAAATGGTGCTTCATTCGTTTGCCCAGGCGGGGTTGTCTGTTATGATCCACAGATTAAAGAGTCGGTATTACAAGTTTCTGCAGATACCATTCACACAAAAGGTGTTGTGAGTGAAGACTGTGCGATTGAAATGGCGGAAAATGTAAGTGCCATGATGAACTCCGATCTAGGGATTAGCTTCACTGGTGTTGCCGGTCCCGAACGATTAGAAGGGCATCCAGTTGGTACGGTTTATATTGCCCTATATAGTAAGACAGGAGAACAGCAAGTGAAACAGTATACGTTTCACGGCGATCGAGAAATGATTAGACATCGTGCAACAATTAAGGGCTTTGAAATTTTATATAAATTTTTAAAAACAAAAAAATAGCGATGTATCGCCAACTATAAATGGGTTTTAGAAGGGTTTTTATGATGATATTATTGTTATGAAG
>DATGSG010000050.1:0-11972 GCA_035302925.1 Virgibacillus sp.
CCTCAGACCGAAGGTTTGCCGCTCGCTTCCTTCAGATTTCACGTCACCGTGAACACCCTTGCGTTAAGCTAACTGTTACTTCTGTCTTCACAGCTCGGGACTTGCACCCTATAGATTACGCCCATGCTGGGCGCACAAAAATTGGCTGTTTGCTTGCATCGCAAAAGCCAATTTTATAATGAAATATTTTAGAGATTATCACGATCACGTTTAGCTGAGAAGTCATATTTTTTAAGTACATTTTCTAACGCAAGGGCTAAGCCGATATTTCCGGTAACTTTTAATTTACTCGTCATAAAAGCTGTCGTGCTGTTTAAATCCCCATGTAAAAATTTATTAAAGTTTTTCACTTTCATCTTTAAAACACAGTCCACTACCCGTTCACCTTTATCATAAACAGTTACTGAACCGTCTTTAAACTCAAGCTGATATACGGCATCTTCTGCATCAGATAGTTGAACCTCATAAATGGCATTCAATGATTGATAAGGTTCTTTATTAGAAGTTAACTTATCTTCGACTGCTTTCCATAACTATTCTACTGTACTTGCTTCACCTAACACGAATCGCCTAACCCCTTTTTTACATATTACATGATGTAAAACATTCAGTTTAGTTACTTGTTGTGTCTATTCGGCTAAAATCGCCTTAGAACCTTCATCAACAAAGCTTATTTCTACTGCCTCTGTCAATACGTCTGCATAGCTATATGAAACACGTTCGAATGCATTTTCTTCTTGGTCTAGCTCAACAACAAAAACAGCAGGATATGTTTCAGATAATACGCCAGAACGAATTACCGTCCTTCTTCTTCCACCATTAGCTGTTAACTTTAATCTCTTGCCAATTTGACCTTCAAGACCTTGCTTAATTTCGATTAATGTTTTCACTATACTCCACCTCACTATACTCATCTTAACATAAGCTTGTATAACAGTCAAATGAAACATTACATTATATCAATATGTGTTTCAAAATGTCAATGCCTAAACTTGGTTTATTCACTTATTTTGTGCAATTGTTAACAAAATATGTATATTATGTTGTTTTTGTAATCTTCTATGTTTAGGCACGATAGAACCGTGACTGATTAAACTGAGGGCAAGTCATCATGCCACGAATTACCCCCAATGGATGATCTTTTTATTTCGATGAATCTGGTTCCTCTACATAGGGCATTCCTATTCTATGCAATCCACACGTTTCTATGCCCCCAATCCCTTGTTCACCCGTAAACGTATTACGGAGTGCATCCCAAACATTCACTTTATCCATAAATGATGTGTAAGCTACTTTAGCGGCAATATAGACGGGATCTAAAGCATGAATGTTAACGCGTGATGGGGAACTTGCAAAATTCGCCCCCGCACGAACGAGCGACTCAAAGTGAGATTGACAAGCACCTGCAAAAATAACCAGTTGATCCAAATGAGGGATCAACTCTCTTGCTTCCCGTACAGCTTCAGAATAATAAGCTGAATTCCGATAAGCACGTAAGTCTTTTTTCTCTCCTTTGTTTTTTGAATAAGCATCATGACCTGTTATGACAATAATTTCCGGTTGAATCTTTTTAACCAAATCGCCAATCTGCAAAGGCATATCCTTCTCACTTAAATGCACACCGTGTACTTGTAAACCTAAGCGCTGATACAAGTCAATACACTTTTTTAAATACATTTGATCGCCATCTAGATGCAATACTTTCACAGGCAGTCTAAAATAGGACATATCCTCTTGTTGATATCCATCTGTTGATTCATATTCCCGTTTCTCTTTCATCATTTGGTAATCTTGCTTAAATAAGCGAAAAGAAAACTCCTCTTGTTCTTGTCGAGACTGTTGCCTTATTTCAAGATCAGCATCTCCTACACGTCTAAGATCATCAACAGGTGCATCTGCTTCTAAACGAATATCAATCCCATGCAAGATGACCTTATCCTTAAGGGTCTGCTTTACTACAAATAACAAATCATGATCATAAGAATAACGTGTTACTAATTCACCTACCAGTGAGCTCATTCCTCCACCTCACAACCTTCATACAAGCAATGTCCATTACTCCTTTTACAGTCTATGTGTGAGTGGGCTCATCTGTGACGATCACATTCACTAAATGCAAACGAAAAAGAGCCCATTACAAAAAGCATGTAATGGGTTAGAAAGAGCCTATTACAAAAAGCATGTAATGGGTTAGAAAGAGCCCATTACAAAAGGCATGTAATGGGTTGAAAAGAGCCCATTACAAAAGGCATGTAATGGGTTCCTGTATGTTTAAAGTCTAATTATTAGATGTTAGTCTAAAAAGAGAATTTGCCAAGGAAGCAAATTCATAGATCTGTAATGATTCTGCACGTCGAATTCCATCTACACTTGCTGTTTTTAGCACTTCTTCAATTTCTCCCTTGGTATATTTATTTTTAAAGTAACTGGCTAAATTATTCTTGATCGTCTTACGACGGTGCATAAAACAGGCACGGACAATGGCAAAAAAGTAATCCTCATCATCCACTTGAACAGGTGGAGAATCTCTCACAACGAGTTTGAGCACACTCGAGTCCACATTTGGTTGTGGCATGAATACACCCTTTGGTACATCCATTACCACTTTTGCATCTGTATAATATTGCACAGCAATTGATAAAGAACCATAACTCTTGCTATTCGGTTGGGCAGCCATTCGCTCTCCAACTTCTTTTTGAATCATCACGGTCAGACTTGAAATGGGCAATCGATCTGATAACAGTTTCATCAGGATCGGTGTCGTAATATAATAAGGTAAATTAGCGACAATATGAACTTCCTGATCAGGCCTAAAGTGGGACTCCATAACCTCCCTGACATTTGCCTGTAGAATATCTTGGTGAATGACCTCAAGATTGTCATATTCACTTAATGTATCGTGTAAGATCGGCAATAACCGTTGATCGATTTCAAATGCTACAACACTTTCCGCATGGATAGCTAACTGTTCTGTTAACGCACCAATCCCCGGTCCTATTTCGATGACACCTGAGTGCTGATCAATGCCCGCACAATGAATAATATTTTCCAACACATTAACATCAACTAAGAAGTTCTGACCAAGGCTTTTCTTAAAGGCGAAATTATATTTATCCAAAATTTCCTTCGTTCGTGATGGGGTGGCAATATACTTTTTAAGCATCTTCTTCTTCCTCCCGAAGTACTTGTGTAATCGCATGTTCAAATTGTTCCTTGTTTATTTCAAACATAGTAAGTCTCTTCAATAATTGCTTGCCGTTTGTGTGGCCAATCTGTAATATCTCGCCTAGTTTTTCTCTTCGTAACCGAGAATTTGGACTACCTATTAAACCATATTCCATTAAATCACTTTTTGTAATATCGCTGATCGTATCTTCCATTATCTCATAAACATCTGCTAAAGCATGCTGAATATCCACGACCGAAGCATGTTCAATCCCTAAACTCCTCTGTCGAGTTGAGTTTGATCGTGCTTTTTCACGCGTTAGGAAAGCATGTTTACACCCGGGTACAGCTTGCTCAATCATATGCCGAATACGTTTACCCGGATAGTCCGGATCCGTAAAAATGATCACACCACGCTTCGCTTGTGCGTGTTTAATTTGTTGTAATGTCTGCTGATTAATCGCAGAGCCATTTGTTTCAATCGTATCCGCGTCTACAGCTTGATGAATTTTCGAACTGTCATCTCTACCTTCGACGACGATGATCTCTTTTATTCGCATACTGATTCCTCTTCCTACCTCATTAAAGAATAATACTCTAACCATAGTATCATGATTAGAGTATTTATCCCACACCGAACCACATCGTTCGATTGTTAAAAATATATTTTATTAATCGAGGATCTTCACGTCAACTTTTTTTAACCCATAACCCATTGCATCAGCTTGTGAAGAGAAATAAACATCGATTCTATTTCCTTGTATTCCTCCACCTGTATCACCAGCAACAGCGTTTCCATATCCTTCCACCCATACCTTTGTACCTAGGGGAATGACATTAGGATCAACCGCAATTATTTTGATATTGCGATTTTCCTTTGATTTTAAATTAATACCTGTTGCGGTCACACCAGAACATCCGCTACAGTCTGCTGAATAAGCAGATGCTGTCATCGATAATACTTTACCATCTGAACTACTGCTACTACTATTATTGCTTGATTTCTTCGGTTTTGTTTCTGTATTAGATTCTGATTTTGTCTCTGTCTTTTTTGCTGTATTAGTATTGGATGATTTCGTTTGTTGATCACTTTCTTTGGCTAACGTAACAAGATTACTTTCTGTTTCTTTTGGTTGCTCTGCTTGTTTAGTTCCAACTGCCACTATTCGTTTTTGGCTATCTCTTTCAATTTGTTCATCTAGTAATTCACGCTTTACTTCTTTACCGTTCTCTTTTGTAATTTCATACTTTTTAATCAGAATACCTTTTTTCCCTTCTGAAATTATTTCTTCTTTACCTTCAGTCAGGGTACTATCTTCTTTTTCCTCAATATCAAAAGCAATACTCTCTTTTATTTCATCTGTATCCGTTTCTACGCGCGTGATTTTAATGTCGGTATCTTCTTTCAGCTTCTTATCGATTGCGGGCTTCACTTTATCAGCTTTGGACAATTCAATATTATTTTCATCCAATAGATCACCAATCGATCCACCTGTCGTCCAAACTTTAATGTTTTCACCTGCATCATTCACTGTAACCTGATATGCCGTATCCACTGATAGTGACATCCCAGCTACGATCGCATCTTGAGGGTGAAATGAAACATCATCATATTTTGAAAACTCCAAGTTTTCCTCCGCTAAAAAATCACCTATTGTATCTGTTGTTGTATAGAACTCTTGTTCATCTTTGTTGACTGTTACATAAATCTGCTTTGCTTGGTCGAGGACAATTTCCATACCGTCTTCTAGTGATGTATCTACATCATGCGATATATCGTCATGCGCACCTAATGATATTTCTAATTCATCAAGTAGCGTACCGACTGTTTTTGAGTGTGTCATCACTGTTTCCTTTTTACCATTTTGAGTGACATCTATTGTAGCCTTCGTAGCTTCAAATAGTATTAAACTAGTAAAAATGATAAGTGCTAAAACTCCAAAACCTGGAATAATCCACTTCTTTGTCGGTCCCAGCAATTGCTCTGAAAAGCTCTTCATGCATCCTGCCTCCTTAACGTCGACTACGATTATATAAAGTGCAGTGCCTGAAGTCAAAGTTATTCGGGTTACGATTTCTTTACAGTTACATTACAGTGGTCTGTTATATATGGGTAAACTCTACACAACAACATTTCGCAACCTATATTCTAAGGAAAAAATGTACGTTTTTAATTTAAATTGTCCTTAAACAATCTTTTTTTTCATGATTATGTAATAATACACAATTATTTCTTCTCTATATTAAATAATTTCAAGGCGTTTTCTGTCGTTACTTTTCCTACTTCCTCTACAGTTATCTCTCTTAATTCTGCGATTTTTTCAGCTACCAATGTAACGTAAGCAGGTTCATTTCTTTTTCCGCGATATGGATGTGGTGTAAGAAAAGGTGCGTCTGTTTCAATTAATAACTTATCTAAAGGAATATGTGTAGCAACCTCTTTTGGTAATGGAGCATTCTTAAATGTGACTGGACCACCAAGTGATATGTAAAAATTCATCTCTAAACAAGTTTCTACATAACGAACTGAATCATTATAGCAATGCATAATTCCCCCTACTTCATCCGCCCCCTCTGCTTGTAATACTTCAATAATATCTTCTGTAGCTTCTCGATTGTGAATAATAATTGGGAGGTTCACTCTTTTGGCTAAGGCAATTTGTTTGCGAAATACTTCCTTTTGGATATCCTTTGGTGATCGATCATGATGATAATCCAATCCCATTTCCCCGATGGCAACAACTTTTGGATGTGCGGATAATGTTTCGATCCAATCTAAATCACTTTCTGTACAATCAATCGCATCTACAGGGTGCCATCCAACTGCTGCATAGATATGTTCATTTTCCTCCGCGATTTCAATGGCTAGAGGAATCGTCTCCCGATCAAATCCGACTACTACCATATAGGTAACACCCGCTTCTGTCGCTCTCTTTATGACTTCTTCATAATCATCTTTATACTGACGTGCATTTAGATGTACATGTGTATCAAATAGCATATGAACTACACTCCATTCATTTGTAGGTAATGGTAAAAGTCCAACTCCATAAGATTATGGAGTTGGACTTATATAGATTGATTATTTTACAATGGATCCATTCGGCAGTGACTGATCTACCGTAGCAAGCACAAGTTTACCTTGTTCATCTTCCCCGGATAGAATCATACCTTCAGACATAACACCCCGTAATTTAGCCGGTTTCAAATTGGCTACACAAATAAGTTTCTTACCAATCAGGTCATCTTCATCATAGTATTCTGCAATACCTGAGACAACTTGTCGCTTTTCAAACCCTAGATCAAGTTGGATCTTTAATAACTTATCCGTATTCTTTACTTTCTCAGCTTGTAGGACCGTTGCGACACGTAAATCAACCTTCATAAAGTCCTCATAGTCAATTGTCGCCGTTCCCTCTACCTCTTTATCTTCTTTTTCCTCTGTGACTTCTGGGCCACGCATTAATTCTTTGATTACCTTACTTTCCTCTTCCATTTCTAATCGTGGAAAGATCGGATCACCTTTTTGAATAGAAGTGCCTGGCTTAATCTGCCCCTGTTTATGCATACTATCCCATAATTGTAACGCGGGATCATCAATACCTAATTGGAAAAACATCTTGCCTGGTGCTTCTGTTAAATATGGCTGTAGCATGACAGCCGTTACGCGAAGTGATTCAGCTAAATGTGCCATGACATTACCAAGTCTTTCTTTCTTCGCTTCATCCCTTGCCAGTACCCACGGTTCTGTTTCATCAATATATTTATTCGTGCGGCTAATTAATTTCCATATCGCTGTTAACCCAACAGAAAACTGCATATCTTCGAGTGCTTCCTCAACTTGCACCGTTGCATCAATGATTGATTGCTCAAGTTCTTTATCATGCTCTGTCTCCATAGGATGATAAGCAGGAATTTCCCCCACAAAATACTTATCAATCATTGCTACAGTACGATTCAATAAATTTCCTAGATCATTTGCTAAATCAAAATTAATTCTTTCGACAAATCCTTCTGGTGTAAAGACGCCATCTAATCCAAAGGGTACCTCACGAAGTAAATAATAACGAAGAGCATCTAAGCCATATCGATCAACAAGTGCAACGGGATTGATCACATTCCCTTTGGACTTGGACATTTTCCCATCCTTCATTAAAATCCATCCATGTGCAAATATTTTCTTCGGCAATGGTAAATCCAGTGCCATCAAAATGATTGGCCAGTAAATCGTATGGAAGCGGACAATCTCTTTTGCCATAATATGAACATCTGCCGGCCAATATTTCTGAAACTCTCCGTCCTGATCTGTGCCATAACCGAGTGCTGTAATGTAGTTTGTCAAAGCATCAATCCACACATAAACAACATGTTCAGGATCTTCTTTCACCTGAACTCCCCAGTCAAACGTTGTCCTGGACACAGCTAAATCTTCTAGACCCGGTTTAATAAAGTTATTGATCATTTCATTCTTACGGCTTTCTGGTTGAATAAAGGATGGGTTTTCCTCATAATATTTCATCAACCGATCCGCATATTTACTCATTTTGAAAAAGTATGATTCTTCCTTTACCTTTTCAACAGGCTTCCCGCAATCTCCACAACCTCCGTTGTCCAATTGCAGATCCGTGAAGAAGGCTTCACAAGATGTGCAATACCAACCCTCATACTCATCTAAGTAAATATCGCCTTGTGCTAATAATTGTGAAAAAATCTTTTGGACAACTTTCTTATGGCGATCTTCTGTTGTACGAATAAAATCGTCATTTGTGATTTTTAACTTCTTCCACAAATCTTGGATGCTTTCTGCCGCTTCATCTACATATGCTTGTGGGGTCATTCCAGCTTCCTCAGCTGCGCTTTGAATCTTTTGACCATGTTCGTCTGTACCTGTTAGATATTTTACATCGTAGCCACGTAATCTTTTATAACGCGCCATCACATCACCAGCCACTGTTGAATATGCATGACCGATATGAAGATCACCACTTGGATAATAAATCGGCGTTGTTAAATAAAATGTTTTCCCATTTGCTGACATATTCGTTCCTCCTCATTCAAATTACACTACTCATAATTTGAAAACTATTACTATTGTAGCGATGTTTTTGGTTTTTTTCCATTATCTAATCATCAACACGTTTATTCATCATGTTAACCAACCAAAACAGAATAAACCCCGCTATAAGATCAATTTATATGACCGATTACTATCTTTTCAATTCGACTATTCAATCATTCTCGTTATGGTATTGACAAGGATTCTATTGATTGCTAAAATATGGATTATAGCCATGTCGAATCATGGCGAATAATATCGTTTTTACATGTTGAAAAAATTGTATCATCTCTAATAATTACCAAAATAATGGAGGAAGTAGATTATAAGCGACAGTTAGGCTTGGTCGATCTACTTCTATATCCCAGTAAGAAGGAGAGTATAAAATGAAATCAACAGGAATTGTAAGGAAAGTTGACGAGTTGGGCCGTGTTGTTATTCCCATTGAGCTGAGACGCACACTTGGAATTGAAGTAAAGGATCCACTTGAAATTTATGTTGAAGAAGATAGTGTTGTTTTCAAAAAGTATAAAACAGACATGACGTGTCAAATTACCGGTGAAAATTCAGCCGATAACTTTTCAATTGGTAACGGAAAAATTGTTCTAAGTCCAACAGGAGCGAAAGCATTGATCCAGGAGCTTCAGTCCCATATCGAATCGTAAATTTATTCCAACAATGAACCGTGCTGTCGCACGGTTCATTTTACATGATAAGCTTGATATACATCCCTTCTCACCATGTGCCGATCTTCCGCCACTTGTTTAATTGCGTCCTTACTTGAATACTCTTTATCTTCAAGATAATAGGTGACATGGTCTGGGACCGATAAATAACTCCACCAAAACGGATCCATTTCCTCTGATAACTCAATTGCACCTTCAACGACAATACAAAACTCACCTTTTAGTTCACTTGTTTCAGCCCACTGAATAAGTTCACTCACTGTCCCTCGTATATACTCTTCAAACCGCTTCGTTAATTCGCGGCCGATGGCAACTGGCCGATCCCCTAATTGATCATGAAGCCCCATTAATGTAGCTTTTAATCGATGAGGTGATTCATAAAAAAGCAATGTCGCTTGTAAATTCTTCAAGCGCTGTAATTCAGCATATTTCTCTTTCTTCTTTCTTGGTAAGAACCCATAAAATAAAAATTCTGTCGTTGTTAATCCAGAGCCAACCAAGGCACACAGTGCTGCATTTGCTCCTGGCAACACAACAACTGATTGATCCGCCTTGATCGCTTCTTGAATGAACTCATAACCAGGATCAGAAATAGCGGGCATACCGGCATCACTGACCATCGCGATTGATTCACCTTGGGTTAAACGATCGAGCAGTTGTTGCTCACGGGCTTCTTTACTATGTTCATGATAACTAATAAGGGGTGTTCGAATTTCAAAATGACTTAATAAGCGTCTCGTATTCCGCGTATCCTCTGCAGCAATGACCGAAACTGTTTCTAATATTTTAAGTGCTCGATAAGTGATATCCTCAAGATTACCGATTGGTGTCGGCACAACATAGACAATCCCATTATCATCATCAAAGCTCTTTTGAATTTTCATCATGTTTCACCTCTTTCGCTGCTTGTTCCTTCATTAGTTGCTGCTTCTCTTTGCGCCTAAACATATATACAATATGTTTAGGACCTTCCATAGATAATACCCTCTGCTTCTTTCGTATATGTATTGTCTAGATTATAAATAAAGAGGGGGGGCAGCATTTTTAATCCCGCTTTTCCATCTCTTACCCCTTCAATTAACAGCATATTTGCATCTTTTCCATGTTTCGGATAAACATACCGGATCCTTTTAGGTTCGAGACGATAAGCCCGGAACAAAGTCAACAAATCTACTAATCGTTCGGGACGATGCACAACAGCTACCTTTCCGCCTGGTCGAACATGTAATTTACATGCTTTAACAACATCTTCTAACGTACAATATACTTCATGTCTTGCAATCGTTAAATACTCATTCTTATTTTGCTCCGTCTTGCCAGGAGTTCGAAAGTAGGGTGGATTACATGTGACAACATCAAAGCTACTATGCCCTAAAATAGGTTGCATTTCTTTTAAATCACCATGGATCATCATCAACTGATCTGACAACTCATTATATAAAATACTCCTATTAGCCATGTCAACAAGTTTTCCTTGAATTTCGACCCCCGTTATTTTTGTATTCGTTCGCCCTGATAATAGTAATGGAATAACCCCATTTCCTGCACATAAATCTAGAATCTTCCCTTTATGAGCTGGCACATGTGCAAAATGAGCAAGTAGTACGGCATCAAGTGAAAATGAAAACACGGAAGGGCTCTGGATAATCTTCATATTCCCTTCCGCAAACAAATAATCAAGACGTTCATCATTATGTAAATGAACCATTCCCTCCCCCTTTCCAACCGGTTTATTCAACGGAAAAGTCTACGATTTAAATAAAGCTGTCCCATAATTGTCTAAATCGACAAAGAGACAGCTACATGATACGGATTGATCCTATTATTTTGTTTTATTTAAAAACAATAAACAGAACAGGCAATCTTCATCTTCTCTGGGACTGCCAAAGTGCACATTACAAATATGAAAGCCTTCTTCATAGAGCCGTGCTAAATTGTCATAGCCCTCACCCGGTATCTCGGATGAATACTCCCCATTTTCATGATTCTCTTCGTCTTCATGATCGAGACGTTTTCGCAAATGGTGATTTTCCATGGCAAGCCGATGGTTTTCTTCTAACAGACTACTTAATTGCGTTTTAAGATCACCCAGTTGCTCGTATAATTCACCGATTCTTTTTTCCATATCTGATACTTGATCGAATATTTTTCTCTTTCCCACGTCTAATACACCCCACTATTCTGTGGCTTGTGCTGATATAATACCTTCTTCTAATAATTCATCTAATGTATATTCAATAACCCTATCTTTCTCTGGGATTCTTATTTGGATGATTCTTTCCAGGATGTTTAGACCAATAACTTTCCCTTTGCCAAGCGGTGTCTGAATAGCCTTACCTATATCTGGCAATTGGCGTTTACCTTCTTCATAATCATCGTTCTCATATTTTAAGCAACACATGAGACGACCACATAATCCGGAGATTTTAGCTGGATTTAATGAGAGATTTTGATCTTTTGCCATTTTAATAGATACAGGCTCAAAGTCCCCCAGAAAAGTTGAGCAACAAAGCATTCTCCCGCACGGACCGATACCGCCCAACATTTTAGCTTCGTCACGGACACCAATTTGCCGAAGTTCAATTCTGGTTTTAAATATTGCCGCCAGGTCCTTAACTAGATTACGAAAGTCAACGCGACCATCAGCAGTAAAATAAAAGATGATCTTATTGCGATCAAGTGTATAACTTACTTCGACTAGATTCATCTCCAATTGATGGTGGTTAATTTTCTCTGTCCCAATCCGAAGGGCTTCTTTTGCTTGTTCCTGATTCTTAACGACAACTTCCTTATCTTCTTCTGTGGCGATTCGAATCACTTTCTTTAAAGGTAAGACGACATCTTCCTCATCTACCCGCTTATTCGTAATCACGACTTTCCCAAACTCAACACCACGAATCGTCTCTACAATAACATAACTATCTACACGTACATTTTGATCTACTGGATCAAAATAATATATTTTACCCGCTTTCTTAAAGCGGACTCCAATTACTTCTAACATTTTATTTCACCTCTATATATGAAGGGCAAGTTGCTCCATCACTAAGGTCGGATGGACATAT
>DATGSG010000051.1:0-8015 GCA_035302925.1 Virgibacillus sp.
ATTCATAGGGAAGACCTCTTTTCTGTAAATGGGTTATGGTGACTTCATTCTACAAGAAGAGGGCTTCCCTTTTCTACATATTCATTTACACAAGATATTTTACACTCTCCTAAGATTTACATTGCCAAATAATTTTAACGACACATTTGTATATAATGCTTTGGTTATTGCGAATGATCGGATGATCGACAAAGACTTAGTTTACAAAATGCTTACAAAAATAATTGATTAGGGGGGAAGTTATGACCTCTTTAAACCATATACTTAAGGCTCTTCGTTACAGACGTCGTCTTAAACCGAAAGAACTGTATGAGAAAATGGGGACCAGTATTACAAATCAATACGGTATAGACTCTGAAATATTATCAGCAGGAGTAAAAAAGCAAATTTCCTTAATAAAGGACAATGCTTCACGCAGGGATGAAATTGAAAAGAAATTAGATAAAATTTTTTCTTGAATGTATTTTTTTTAAATTATATAAGTGTGATAAAGAACATTTTGGTAGTACCTTCGGCTCACGCGGGAGAGCGCTTGCGTGGCACGCAAGAGGTCGTGGGTTCGAGCCCCATATTCTCCATCACAATTAACTACTGTACCTCTTAGTGTAGGAGTACAGTAGTATTTTTATGTCCTTATTTCTTACACTAAATATTTTTGTTGTTCGTTATACGCTTTTTAATTGTTAATTTCTATGATTTCAATATTTAAATTGATATTTTCTAGTTCACATTATATTTGAGATATGATAGTTTCTAAACACAGTTATTGACATGGTTAACTTAATGATAACATGACTACTATCACTTAGCACTTTTATATTTTCCGCAGTTCCTCTAGATGATTGTAGATTACCAAAATTACCAAAAGGATAAACGATAACAAAGTTACCAATTATCACTTCCTTTGCTGCATTATGACTCATAGTACATTCAAATAACTTATCATTTTATCGAAGCGTTCTAAACCCTCGTGCAAATTCATTCCCGTTCAACTTCCAAGTTTCCTTTGACTATAATTAAATTTTTCTCTTCTTTTGTAATGACGGTTTTCTTATATCGATTAAGATTACTTTGCTTCTTACATGCTACAATGACGAAAAACATAAATAACGCTCGATGAAAATGAACTTCCCCTTTTTAGATATTTATAAAGAATAGATAAATACTTACATATCTTTAAATCAGGATAAATTTATTCTACACAAATAAATAAGGCATTTCCTAAAATTCTAGGAAATGCCTTTATTTACTTAATTACTCAGTGAACGGTTCTTCTTCTGTTACTCCAATTTCATAGCGGTAGCTCTTCACATCTGGATCTACTGTAACGTTTGTTACTCGCTTGTTAATTGGTGTAAGGGCGACACTGAATGTTAATGGAATGACTGGTAATTCTTCCATCATGAGCTCGTGCCACTCAGCATAGACTTCTTTTCTATAGTCAAGGTCAAATGCTTCTTCGGATAATCCTTTAGCAATAAGCTCATCAGATTCGTCACTCTCAAATCGTGAGAAGTTGAAGATAGCTTCCTTACCGAATAATCCGGATGGGTCTACGTTAGTTCCTGTTGACCATGCACCTTGGAAGATATCGATTTCTGGATCGTCTTCACCTTTCTCTCCTACACGATCGTAGAAGTCGTTGAACTCATGGAGACGTCCATCAAGTTTTTCAACCTTAATACCGATTTCTTCCCAAGACTGGATAAGGTAATTTGCCATTGGCTCTGACATGTCACTACTATCCATTGCTGCATAAGTGAGGACTAACTCTGAACCATCTGGATACGTACGGAAGTCACCGTCATACTCATATCCTGCTTCATCTAATAGTTCATTTGCCTTATCTGGGTCATAGTCATATCCTTCCCATGAAGGGTCATGGTATAACCTATGCCCTGGGTCAATTAGTGAGTTAGCTGCCCAGTGAATATCATTGAAGAATTTCTCTCCAACTACATCACCATCAAACGCATAAGCAATCGCTTGACGTAATGCCTTATCGCCAACTCGACTATTTTCTAAGTCCATGTTGACTTGACCTTCATCATGATCCCAGTCTCCTAATTTGAAACCGAGATATGAGTAGTAATTGTCAACATTTGCTAAGAACTCGACGTTCTCTAAATCTTGATACTCTGGGAACTGGCTTGCTGGGAAACTATCAAGCATATCCACTTCTCCAGATTCTAAAGCTTTACCTGCGTTTGCAGAAGGAATAACCTTGAGTGTTATAGATTCGAGTGCTGGTGTACCTCTCCAGTAGTCATCAAATCTCTTGTATGTGACAGACTCACCTGGAACAATTGTATCTACCATATATGGCCCAAGTCCAATTGGGTTTTCTCGGACTGCGTCACTCTCTTCCATTTCTGCTACTTCCATATCACCGAAAATATGTGAAGGTAAGACTGATGTCCAAATACCTCCAGCTAAGAGTGATGGTGTAGCTTCTTTAAACGTCATTTCTAACGTATAATCATCAATTTTCTTAAGTCCTGAAATTTCTTCTGCTTCACCGTTATGATACTCCTCGATTCCTTCAACGTTTCTTAACGTTGCATCAAAACGAGGTCCTTCATAATCTGGGTGAGCAATAACCTCGTGAGCAAGGATCCAGTCATCGACAGTTAATTCTTCACCGTCATGATACTTTACGCCTTTCTCAATTTCGAATGTGAAAACTTTACCCTCTTCATCATGCTCGAATGTTGCAATTCCTGTCTGGTCATAGAGGAAATCTCCATCCCTGCCAAGCATTCCTTCATCAAACCAGTTAATGACTTCAGCATCTGGCGCTCCAGAATAGAAGTTTGCGTTTAAAACTCCCGCAAATGGTGAGTTTGTAACAAGACCGAAGTTTAAATGTCCATCTTCGAGGGGCTCATCTGTATTAGATGCTGTCTGCTCGAAGCGTGACATAATTTCTTCTTCCTTTGATAAAGCTTCTTCCTCTTCATCATTGTTGTTATTGTCGTTGTTGTCATTGTTATTGTTGTTTTCTTCTGATGTGTTTGGTTCATTGTTGTTATTATTGTTGTTATCATCATCAGAATCGCCACCACATGCTGCTAATGCTAATGTTAAAACAAGCATTGCCGCAAGTAGTAATCTTACAAGACTCTTTCTCATTAATTGAAACCTCCCTTAAATAATAAATGTTTTATCCGTTTATATTTTTTTATTTTATAAACGGAAATGTATATTAATCATTAATACAGTTATTCTTGTATTAATGTTAATATCAAACTTTTGAATTGTTTGAAAACTAGGTTAATAGAATAGTAACATATTAATTTATAATAATCAATTCCAATTTTAACAAGTGGTGAAAAAATCCCAATAGACAGAATTCTTTCAACTCTTGATAATACCATACTAAATTTTTAGAAAAATGCAAGTATTAACTTATTTCGTAACAATTATTAGCCACTGCGTCTTTGTCGGGCATCTGTTGCTCGCTTAAAGACCTCTCCAACATTTCTTACACTAAGCATTAACGTTAGTATAAGGATTGCAGCTGGCAACCATACCCAAAGTCTTTTCTCCAACGTAATTGGATCCGTTGCATAACTCATTAATGTACCTAAACTTGGTGTGTCTTCTGGAAAACCGAAGCCTAAGAAGGATAAACCAGATTCAATTCCGATATTATTCGCTAACGTTAATGTTAAGTTAACGATAATAATTGATGTTAAGTTTGGTAAAACATGCGTGACCATAATTTTAAAGTTAGATGTTCCTAAGGTTTTAGCTGCATGAACATATTCTAATTCCCTTTCCTGAAGTGCTCGCGAACGAATAAGACGAGCCTTACCCATCCATAGGAAAATCGTCATAATCGCAGAGAAAGAAATGATAGAATATTTTGGTACAATGGAAACAAAAACGATTACGATCATTAGGAATGGTAAAACTAGGAAAAAGTCAACGATTCTCATTAAAATATTATCAACAGTTCCGCCGAAATATCCTGCCGTTAATCCGACAGAAATACCGATAAAACTAGCTGCAAATGTAATAATAAATCCGATTAACAAAGAGTTTCGTGTCCCAATGATTAATTGACCGAAAACATCTCTCCCACCTTTATCTGTTCCAAGCCAAAATTCCTTAGACGGTGGCTCATGCATAAATTGAGGCTTTACTTGCATAATTTCATCCAAATCCATAATAAAAGCTAAGGTGAAAACAACCACTGTAATAGTAGCAAAATATATAAAGGAAAATAAAGCAAGTTTATCCGAAACTAGCTCTCTCCACAAAATGCGCATACCAGAAGGACTAACATTTTCATCATCTTCAGGTAGCTCTTCTAATTCTTCTGCTATGTTATCACTCATTTAAATCACCCCGATATCTTTACATATTTTATTTAATACGAATGCGTGGATCGACGATACTTAAGGTAATATCTGAAAGTAACGTACCTATAATAGCTCCAACTCCATACAATAATACAAGAGCTGTTACAAGAGCTGAGTCTCTAGAAATGATCGAGCTTAGGAAAAGCTCACCCATTCCAGGATAAGCATAAATCATCTCAATAAATATCGTACCACCGATTAAACCAACAATTTCATAACCAAAAAATGCTGCGATAGGAAGTAATGAGTTTCTAAAAATATGTCTGTTGTAAACTCTACGTTCCGATGCTCCCTTCGCTCTTGCCGTTAAGACAAAATCCTGTTGTTTAACATCTACGATTTCATTTCGTAAATATTGAACAGTTGAAACAGTACTTATTAATGCTATTGAAATAGCAGGCAACAGTAAATGCTTGATTTTACTTAACACATATTCTAATGTACCCGATTCTAATCCAGGAGATACACTACCACCAGTTGGGAACCAACCTAGGAAATAACCGAAAAACCACAGCATAACGAGACCGAAAATAAAGAGTGGGGTTCCAAATCCAAGATATGTATATGCTGTGACCGTTTGATCGATCCATGAGCCATGATACCTACCACTTAAAATACCTAATGGAAGGGCAATGACATAAATTAAAATTAAACTCGCTAAAGATAACCAAATCGTATTAATAACTCTTTCTCCAATAATGCTCGTAACCGGTCGTTTATGTGTGTAAGATTTACCGAAATCCCCTTCGGTTACAATACCAACGACCCAATCCTTATATTGCTTTGGCCAAGGATCGTTTAATCCTAATTTTTCGCGAATTTCAGCAATTCTTTCTGGGTCTGCTTCAGGATTGATTTCACCAGTTAAAGCATCCCCCGGCATAAATTTAGCCAAAATAAATACGATAATACTTAATGCAATTACTTGAGGAATCATAATTAGTAATCTACGAACAGTAAACTTCCACATTTATTCATTACCACTCCCTTCTGGTATAGCTGCAAGGTGCGTATCTGAGATTGGTCGCAAATCGTAAGCTAGCCCATCTTCATCAAAGTAATTATCATACTCTTCTTTGAATTCTCGTGTAAGTTCTTGCCTTGCTTCAAAAGAAGCATCACGATTTTCAGGATGTAAATCAGGAATTGCAGCTAGCAATCTCTTCGTATAAATATGTTGTGGATCCTCAAAAATGTCATCAATTGTACCTTCTTCGACAAATCTTCCACGATACATAATACCAATATGACTACACATATGCTGGATGACACCAAGGTCGTGGCTAATAAATAAAAATGTTAAATTCAATTCATCTTGAATATCTTGCATAAAGTTTAAGACTTGTGCTTGAACAGAAACGTCTAATGCAGAAACAGGCTCATCCGCAATAATGAGTTTTGGTTTAAGTGCAATTGCACGAGCAATTCCGATTCTTTGACGCTGTCCCCCGGAAAATTGGTGTGGGTACTTTAATACACTTTCCGGGCTAAGCCCTACTAATTCTAATAGTTCAAAAACACGCTGCCTTTCTTCCCCCTTTGTTAAACGTTCAAAATTACGTAGAGGTTCGGCAATAATATCAATGACCCGCTTCCTTGCATTTAAAGAAGAATAAGGATCCTGGAAAATCATTTGAATATCTCTTCTGAAAGGAGCCCGACTCCTTCGAATATTCGTAATATCTTCTCCTTCAAAAATGACCCGACCTTCAGTAACTCTATTTAAACCTATAATTGCTCTTCCCGTCGTTGTTTTTCCAGAACCTGATTCCCCGACAAGCCCATATGTACTTCCTCGTTCTATATTAAGGGATACTCCATCGACAGCACGCACATGATCAACTGTTCGACCAAAAACCCCTCCCTTTATCGGGAAATGTACTTTCAAATTTTCCACTTCAAGAATCGGCATGTTTCTCGCCCCCTTCTACTTCCGTTGCAAACGCAAAATCTTTATAACACGTACATCTAACAAAATGTCCCGGTGACACTTCCTCTAACACGGGCCTTTCCGCGTGAGCTTCATCCGGTATCCACGGAATACGGTCCTTAAATCGGCATCCTTCCCGTGGCAAGTTTTGCAATGCAGGAACAATTCCGCGAATAACTTCTAATCTTTCACCATGTTCTGCTGTTTGTGGTAATGAGTTGAGCAAAGATCGTGTATATGGATGCAATGGATTTTTAAATAAAGTTTTTACATCTACAATTTCTACAATTTCTCCCGCATACATAACAGCCACACGATCCGCCATTTCCGCAACAACACCTAAGTCGTGCGTAATGAGCAAGATTCCTGCATTCATATTTTCTTTCAATTCACGAATCAAATCTAAAATTTGTGCTTGAATAGTAGCATCTAACGCTGTCGTCGGTTCATCAGCAATTAATACCTCCGGATCATTAGCAATAGCAATCGCAATAATTACTCGCTGACGCATTCCACCAGATAACTCATGTGGATACTGGCTATATGTCAGCTCCGGATGAGAAATACCAACTTGACCAAGCAATTCAATCGCTCTTTCTTTTCGCTGTCTTCCGCTTAAATCATCTCGATGAAGTAGTAAAACTTCTTCAATTTGATGACCGATTGTCATAAGCGGATTAAGTGCTGTTAATGGATCTTGGAAAATCATACTTAGGTTTTGCCCACGAATCCTATTTAGTGCGCGTGGAGATGCTTCTAAAAGGTTTTCGTCTCGATACAAAACCTCTCCTTCCATCTTAGCTCGCGTATGAAGACCCATGATAGAAAAAGCCAAAGCACTTTTCCCGCAACCAGATTCGCCAACGATTGCGAGTACTTCGTTTTCTTTGATTGTCAATGAGACATCATCTACTGCTGCATAATACTCATCTTCAATTTTGAATGATGTTCTTAAATTGTTAATTTCGATTAAATTTTCTGACAATATAATCCCCCTTTTCCGTCAATTGTTCTTTCTTGCCGTTCCTATCTCTCTTTTCTTAAAAAAGTAAAGAACAGAAAGATTGAAAAAATTCCGTTTAAAAGAAATAGTTAGTATCAATAAAATGAATTGTTAAAAGTATATAATACAAAAGGCGATTAATCAAGTTCTTATTTATTGGAAAAAATTAATAGAAATCCCCTAGTGTATAGCCATTGAAACATTCTGTATCATGCAATTCATTAACTACTTAAACAATCCATTATATCGACACTGAAATTATACACTATATCTTACATATATGTAAGCGAATACATATTTATTTACATACTATTTCTCTTCTAGAAAATGGTCATTTGGAACTTTTTTACAATTTATTAAAATATCATTCGGAACCATTTAATTTACAAATAAAACGAATAGCACAAAATTATGTATTGACCAATAAAAAAGCTCGTTACCTTTCCTCATTCGCATGAACAATTGCAATATAAACAAGTTGTCTAACGTGATCATCGTCCAGAGAATAAAAAACCATTTTTCCTTCCCGGCGATGTTTAGCTAATTTCATATCCCGAAGTAATCGTAAATGGTGAGAAGCGGTTGAGGTTGAAGCATTAATAATACTTGCGACATCATGAACACAAAGTTCCTTCGTTAAGGTAAGGGCATAAGCAATTTTAAGGCGGGTAGGATCGGCTAATGCTTTAAAAATTTCCTCGATACCTTCAACATC
>DATGSG010000052.1:0-7476 GCA_035302925.1 Virgibacillus sp.
ATTGATGTCGCTTTCATGAAACGCTACTGAAATAAACTAGGCCTTTTGTTACATTTATTGATTTGATGTAATAAAATCCCCCTTATTGGTCATCCTTGTAATAGACTCTTAACGGTCTAGTAACTGACATAGCCAATGCAAGATGATAGGATGGGCCATGTTAGAACATTAAGGAGGAACTACCTATGAAGAAATTAATAGCATCTATTGCTATGGGTGCCATGGTTTTTGGTGCCACAGTAACAAGTGTTTCAGCAGAGGAATACGAGGTTAAGAAAGGCGATAGTCTTTGGAGTATTGCAAAAGAGAATAATACAACAATGGATAACTTAATTGAAATGAATGGAATAGATTCAACCACCATTCAGCCAAACCAGAAGATAACAATTAATGAGACATATACGGTGGAGAAGGGGGATACATTAAGTGGCATCGGAAAAGACTTTGATGTATCTGTCAAAGACATTAAAAAATGGAATAAGTTAGATTCGCATATCATTGGAATTGGACAAGAGTTAAAAATTGCGGGTTCCGATAAGCAGACAGATAAAAAGGCAACAAAAGCGGATGAGAAGCAAGTAGAAGAGAAAGCACCGGCCACGGAATCATCTCCGAAAGAGGAGCCAAAGGCAGAAGCGACTTCTTCTGAAGAAGCAAACTCATCAGAGCAACCAGAAGGCAAGACGATCTCTGTAACATCAACAGCATATACAGCTAAATGTGATGGATGTTCAGGTGTGACTTCAACGGGCGTTGATTTAAATAGTGATCCAAACGCAAAAGTTATTGCCGTTGATCCGAGTGTAATCCCACTGGGATCAGAAGTATATGTAGAAGGTTATGGTCATGCAACAGCAGCAGATGTTGGTGGTGCAATTAAAGGAAATAAAATTGATCTACACGTACCAACAAAAGATGAAGCAAACAGCTGGGGCGTTCGTACAGTCGACGTCACAATTATTAAGTAATTAATATAGAAGATAGAAAAAAAGGGAAAGCATCTTAAGATGCTTTCCCTTTTTGTATTTAAAATGTCTTGTTGATTAATCATACATTTTTTGAATTTCCCGTTGTAGGGACTGATCACTAATGTATTCGTTATAAGTCATTTCTTTATCGACGACTCCTGTAGGTGTTAGTTCAATAAGTCGATTGGCAATACTGTTGATAAATTGCTGGTCATGTGATGCAAATAAAATCGATCCTGTAAATTTAATTAACCCATTATTTAAAGCCGTAATCGATTCTAAGTCTAAGTGATTCGTCGGTTCATCGAGTATCAGCACATTGGCGTTACTCAGCATCATCTTGGAGAGCATACAACGGACTTTCTCTCCACCAGATAGTACACTCGCTTTCTTCAGTGCTTCCTCACCAGAGAATAACATTCTTCCAAGGAATCCACGTAAAAATGTTTCTGTTTCGTCTTCTGGCGCATACTGACGCAACCAATCAACAAGTGGCAATTCATGATCATCAAAGAATGCGGAGTTATCTTTTGGAAAATAAGATTGGGATGTTGTGACGCCCCAACTATAAGTACCCGAGTCAGGCTCCATTTCACCCATAAGGATTTGAAATAGGGTTGTTTTTGCGCGATCATTATGACCAACAAAGGCTATTTTATCATCTTTATTCACCGTAAAACTTACTTCGTCGAGAATTTTTTGGTTATCAATTGTTTTACTAATGCCCTCTACCCGTAATAAGTCATTTCCGATCTCACGCTCAGGGGTAAAAGCAACATAAGGGTAACGACGAGAGGATGGTTTAATATCATCCAATGTAATGCTATCTAACAGTTTTTGGCGTGATGTCGCTTGCTTTGATCGTGCTGCGTTTGCACTAAATCGGGCAACAAAAGCCTGCAAGTCCTTCACTTTTTCTTCTTTTTTCTTATTTTCGTCTTGGGCCATCTGTGCTGCCAGTTGACTAGATTCATACCAGAAGTCGTAGTTTCCAACATAGATTTGAACTTTTCCGTAGTCGACATCGGCAATATGTGTACACACTTTATTTAGAAAATGTCGGTCATGGGAGACGACAATAACCGTGTTTTTGAAATGGATGAGGAAGTCCTCAAGCCACTGAACGGCCTGAATGTCCAAGCCGTTTGTCGGCTCATCCAGTAATAAAATATCGGGCTCTCCAAATAAAGTTTGTGCCAGTAGCACTTTAACTTTTTGGTCACCTGTTAGGTCAGCCATTTTTAAGGAATGAAATGATTCATTAATACCAAGACCTTTTAATAAAATAGCGGCATCTGATTCAGCTTCCCATCCGTTCATTTCAGCGAATTCACCTTCTAATTCAGCTGCACGCATCCCATCAGCTTCCGAGAAATCGGGCTTCATATAGATTCCATCTTTTTCTTCTTTTACTTTGTACAGTTCTTCATGCCCCATGAGCACAGTGTCAAGTACTTGTTGTTCCTCATATGCAAAATGATCTTGTTTTAAAACGGCAAGTCGTTTACCAGGAGCAAGGGAAACATGGCCTGCTTGTGCATCCAATTCACCGGATAGAACTTTTAGAAAAGTCGACTTGCCAGCTCCATTTGCACCGATTAAACCATAACAGTTGCCAGGATTAAATTTTAAATTAACATCTTCAAATAATTTCTTGTCACCAAATTGTAAGCTTACATTTGAAACAGTTATCATGAGCGTATAGTCCTCCATTTAATTTAAGTAGTAAGTAGCCCAAGCTTACGGTAATTCAGTAGTCACGTCAATCTTTGGCCTTTTTACTTTTCATCACGTCAATGCCTAATGTTTGATAAGGAACATTAATCCGAAAAGCTAAATCATTCGCATCCAGATCAAAGTGTTCTACACTTACTTTAAAGTTACTTTTGATATCCATTTCGGCCATTGATACGTAGATCTCTTCTTCCTTTGCATTCACGGTAACCCAGTCAGGCATCGGTAAATATTTATCAATGTATTCCATGATCTTTTTATTTGGTAATTCTAATAGTCCGATTGAAATAGACTTCTGTTTAAGGATAACATCACCATTCTCTTGTACAAGTGGCTCTAAATGCACCGAGAGTGGAACAGTTGTGGAAAACACGGGTAGTTCTCCGATTAAATGGACATCTTCTTCTAGGGAAATACTGTATTGATGTTTTGTTCCATCAAGAAGATTCTCTAGATAAGCGTTTACTAATTCATTCAGATTCTTTTTTGTCGTACGAACGACAAACTCAGAGCTAGAACTTGTATCCACTTTACTAACAGGTGGAGGATCTGATTTGGAAATAGGGCCAAAGATAAGTCCAGTAAGGGTGAGAATCACAATTAGGTTTAAAATGAGTAAGCTAATAAACCACCTTTTCCATTTGTTTTTCTTCGGGTACTGATTTTTTACCATTCTACTCACCTATCCACCTCTATGATATAGTCTAAAACACGGTTTGCCATTAATTGATAGCCTGTTGTATTTGGATGAAATTTATCATCTGAAAATAAGCTGCCCTCTGCATCTTCAAAAAGATCTTTAATCGGTATAAAAGTTGTCTTCTCGTAGTTTTTCACGATCATTTCGCTCGTTTCATTCCAGTCATCAACGATATCGTCTAGTTCTTCAATATCCTGAAAATATTGTTCAAAGGGATTGTACAGGCCAATGAGGTAAATATGAGTATCTGGATTCAAATCCTTTATTCCGCTTAGTATTTCATTCAACCGCACTTCAAATTGGTCCCGTTCCTCATCGAACATTTCGAAGGTTAGGTTCGTAAAGTTCTCTTTCGCAACTTGCATAATGTCATTAGCTCCGATTGTGATCAGCACAATATCCGTATCTTGAATAGAATCGATTACTTCACCATCATCTAATCGGGCTAATAATTGATCAGTCCGATGTCCATGTATAGCAAAATTCTCAATTTGGACAACATCTTTATCATGATTGATGGTATCATCTAAAATGCCAATATAGCCACCATTATTTGTTTCATCACCGCTTCCTTGGGTTAGCGAATCACCAAGAGCTGTAATATGATGGTTTTTGATGGAGAAAAAATCTTGAGCCCGATATACGGTTTCCGTAATGAGCTCCTTAAATTCGGAGACCGGCCTAACATCTGATTCTTCATCATCGCCATCATCTTTATCCTCTACTTTATTACTTTCCTCATCACGATTCGACGTTTCCTGTGACTCGTTAATTGATCTGTTTATGATATCATTAACATTTTCTTGCTTGTTTGTTACTAATAAGACACCAATAATGAAAAAAATAACGATTAAAAACGTTATGAAGAGCTTTTTCTTAATCCTAATCACATCCATGCTAGAGATCAATGAAATATAAAACGTTCATTATATAATACGTATATAAATTTACATTGTTCTATTTATTTTACACCTTATCTATAACATGTAAACATTAAGGATTGATTACATGAATGAATTTCATAATTATTATAACAAACGAATCAATACAACTACTTGTTTGAGTGATGTAGCTATAAATAGGGATTGTGAAATTCATTAACAGGTCTTGTGGAAGTCTTTGTCTAGTACATGAACAACAATAGGACGCGCCTTGTGCAGACGAGTCCTATTGTATTCAGTATCGCTATTTAATTGTGTTTTTATACATCTGAATGGATTTCATAATTGCCAATATCGGCAACATCGATACAGTATGTAGTTAAGAACGGTTCAACGAAACTATATGTTGTAGCGGTGTTGCACTAAACCGTTATTATGAAATTCATTAATTTGAATGGATTTCATTAATTTTATATGGATAAGGCAGCATCTGCTTGACGTTGCTCTTGTGAAAAGAACGTACAAAACTCTTCAATCATAGCACTTGCGGTAGGAAGCGCTCCTGCTCCTGGGCCACTTAATATTAAGTCCCCCACAATATCTGTTTGAATATGGACCGCATTATCAACCCCTTCAGTGGAAAATAAAGGGTGATCTTCAGAAATGGACAGTGGTTCTACCGCTGCTGTGAGAATCCCATTTACTTTCTCGATGGTTGCGATATGTTTGATTCTCTTTTGTTGCATAGACCGTAGATCCTCTTCTTTGATTGCCGTAATGCCACGCCGATAGATATGCTGTTGTAACGGTTGTTTACCAAACGATACATCACTTAATATCATTAATTTAAAAAGCGCGTCAAATCCTTCCACATCATTTGTCGGGTCGGATTCAGCATACCCCAAGTCCTGGGATTGCTGAAGTGCGCGATGGAAAGGAATCTGCTTTTCACGCATTTCAGTTAATATATAATTGGATGTTCCATTTAATATAGCTTGTATTTTTTGGATCTGATTCACTCGTAATAACTGTTTTATTGTTTGAATAACGGGAATGCCACCGGCTGTTGTTGCATCAAAGCCGAGCGCAACACCATAGTGTTCGGCAAGAAGCTTGAGTTCCTGTCCATGTGTAGCAAACATCTCCTTGTTTGCTGTGATCACATGTTTACCTGCCTTGATGCAATTCTTAATATGTGAATTAGCAGGCTCTACTCCAACAATGGCTTCGAAAACGACATCAATGGCAGGGTTGTTAATGATGTGCTGAATATCAGTCGTTATGTGAATGTCTTTCTGGATATCTTGATGTTTGTCTGGGTTTTGGATGACAATCGTCGATACCTCAACCTTTTTTCCCGTTATATCATGTAATTGCTTTTGATGGGAGTGAATCGTTTCATAGACACCCTTTCCTACCGTGCCAAAGCCAATAAATGCGACATTAATTCCGTTCATATAAGACACCTCCAAGATGTTTAGTACAAGCAAATCTAGCCGGAGTCGTCTAGGATTTACTTGTTCTTAATCGAACAGACTCTTCATATAAACTTTTATTTGTAATAACCGTTAAACCCGCTTTATTTGTTTCTGCAAGAAGTGAATCAGCACTAGAGCCTTCGATCCAGAGAACCTTCGCCTGTTTATCGATAGTTTGTTTAATATCCTCTGCACTTACGTCTCCGCTCGTCCAGATCGCATCAATGACCTCAACATCAGCTAAATTCGCTAATGGTTCGACTTGAAACCCACCCACTTGTAGTTTGTTCACTTGAGTCGTTTGCGAATCATCTAGTCCGACGACCGCAATGACTCTCTGCCTTGCTCCATCATGTCGATCAAAAGGCGACCTGAGTAACCATTTGATCGCATCTTCTTCATTATCTTCAATCTGTCCTTGTTCACCCGTAGCAATCGCAATCGCTTGGTCTAAATCCTTTAGAATGTCATCAGTCGATTCGAGTCCAACGGCTAAGCGGACTAATTCTTCCGTCACACCACTCTTTTCTAAATCTTCCGGACTCAGCTGTTGGTGTGTCGTTGAGGCTGGGTGAATAATAAGTGATTTTGCATCCCCTACGTTCGCTACATGAGACCATAACTTCACGTTATCGATCAGGTTTCGACCTGCTTCACGGCCACCTTTAATACCAAATGTGATCACAGATCCATATCCTTCTGTAAAATACTTATGAGCGAGTTCATGTGATGGATGATCCTGTAAGCCAGGGAAGTTTACCCATTCAACCGCAGGATGATCCTTCAAGTAGGCAACAACTGTTTCCGCATTTTCATTATGACGATCAATTCGTAAGTGAAGTGTTTCTAAGCCTTGTAATAATAAGAAAGCACTCTGTGCACTGAGTGATGCACCGATATCACGAAGTAATTGTACACGCAATTTCAGAGCGAAAGCAGGTGCCCCAAGATCAGCATAGCGTACCCCACCATAACTTGCGTCTGGTTCTGTAAAACCTGGGAATTTATCTGAATCCCAATTGAAACGTCCCCCATCAACAACAACCCCACCAATCGTTGTTCCGTGTCCACCAATCCATTTTGTTGCTGAGTGAACGACAATGTCTGCCCCCCATAAGATTGGTTTTGAAAATGCGGGTGCAAAGGTATTGTCAATGATTAAAGGAATATGATGCTTGTGAGCAACTTCGGCAACAGCTTCAATATCAAATACATTTAAACTTGGATTTGTAATGGTTTCGCCAAATATGGCTTTCGTTTTATCCGTAATGGCAGCTTCGATCGCAGCGATATCTGTTCCATCAACGAAGATCACATCGATGCCATAACGTGGTAGCGTATGTGTGAATAAATTGAATGTCCCACCATACAGATTACTATCTGCAATAATTTCATCGCCTGCCTGAGCTACGTTTAAAATGGATAGTGTAATGGCAGCCATTCCAGATGCAGTGGCTACGGCTGCAATACCATCCTCAAGTAAAGCAACACGTTGTTCGAAAGCATCAACAGTAGGATTCATGATCCGTGAATAAATATTACCAGATTCTTTTAATCCAAATAGATTTTGCGCATGTTCTGTATTTTTAAAGACGTATGATGTTGTTTGGTGAATTGGAACAGCACGAGATCCCGTAACAGGGTCTGGTACTTGGCCTCCGTGAAGTAAGATTGTATCTTGATCTTGAAAGTTGAATGTTGACATGATTTATTCC
>DATGSG010000053.1:0-36724 GCA_035302925.1 Virgibacillus sp.
GCCAAGCCCTTTGAACATGCTAAAGTCTGTGGATAAGCCTACACCTGCCATTGCTAGTCCAAGCATATAAGTTGAACCGAATGAGCTCCAAAAGTTATAAAAGCCCTCCCATGCCCCTGCTGATAAGAACCCAAAAGCAGATCCTGAATTCGTTAGTGTCACATCACCAATCGTTCTCATCATGGCGAGGAATAAAAATCCAATGACAAATAGTGGGACTAACTTATACCACTTTGGCAGTTGATTCGTCTCTCCCGATTCACTTGCTTCATCACTTTTGAAAAAGAGGAATGATAGTAAAGGAATGACGACAATGATAAACAAGTTTCTCGTTAACTTGGTAACCGTCGCTACGTCTACAACCTTTTCCATATCAAACATTTGGTCGTAAATGAGTGCAGCACCTGTTACTTGTGCCGTATCATGAATAGCTGTACCTAAAAATAAACCCGCTTTAATTGGGTCATTCGCAAAAAAAGTGTTCGCCAAGTATGGGTATAGCATCATACCAATTAACCCAAAAACGGTAATATTTGCAATGGCATAAGAAATCTCATTATCCTTTGCCTTAATAACAGGAGATGTAGCCATAATTGCTGTTACTCCACAAATTCCTGTTCCACAAGCGATTAGGGTTCCAAGTCGTTCAGATTGTTGCATTTTTTTCGTAAAATACAATGTGACGAGGAGCCCACAAGAGATACAAGCAATAATTAAGGGGACACCCCAGGCACCAAGTTTTACAGCTTCAATCAAACTTAGCCGTAAACCGAGTAAAATAATTCCCGCTCGTAGTGCATATTTTACGGATAACATAACTCCACCGATAAAGACTTTATGTAGCCCAATAAAATTCCGTATAAGGATACCAATTAAAATAGCAACAAAAATACCTGAAACAGGACTTGAACTACCTTCAGGTAATAAATTAAGCTTTACAATAAGTAAGCCAATGAAGTCTGCTGCATAAATACCGACAAACATAACGATAAAGCAGACGATCAATCCTGGTGCCATCCGGCTAATAACGTTACGATTGGGAGTAGCTGCCAACTTATCAAAGTATTCTGTGATTTTTTTCATACACTACTCTCCCATATTAGGTTATTTTTGTACAATCTATATCTGTTTAATGAATTTCATAATACCGGTTTAATGTAACACCCGTATCGATGTTGCTGGTTTTGGTAATTATGAAATTCATTCCTGTTGTATGCCTTTTATCCGTGCTTCATTCATATCGGTTCGACTAATATAAAGCTTAAAAACGATCCAACCGTACCCCGATGCACACATGATATCGAGGTACAGGATCATTGTAAACGTAGAACGTTTTTATTTGATGAAGAATGAAAAGTTATTCACTACGATCTGCCATTCGATCCTCATCAGCTAGCGTGCTCATTTCAATTCCTTTCATCGCCGTACCTAGATCCTTTGATAATTCACCAATTAATTTATAATCGGTGTAATTTTTAGTTGCTTGTACAATCGCACGAGCAAATTTTTCCGGACTTTCTGACTTAAAGATCCCTGAACCTACAAATACTCCATCTGCCCCTAACTCCATCATTAATGCGGCATCAGATGGTGTTGCAATTCCACCAGCTGCAAAGTTTATAACAGGTAAACGTCCTTTTTCTCGAATATCCATGAGGATTTCATAAGGGGAACCTGTATTTTTTGCAAATGTCATGACCTCATCATTAGACATGGCTAGAAGCTGGCCAATTTCTGCGCGAATTTCACGTAAATGACGGACTGCTTCCACAATATTTCCCGTACCAGGTTCCCCTTTCGTACGTAGCATCGCTGATCCTTCGCCAATACGACGGGTTGCCTCGCCTAAGTTCCTACATCCACATACAAAGGGGACTTTGAAATCAGACTTCATGATATGATAAATATCATCTGCCGGTGATAAGACCTCGCTCTCGTCAATATAATCAACACCCATTGCTTCTAATACACGTGCCTCTACAATATGACCAATACGACCTTTAGCCATGACCGGAATAGATACAGCATCCATTACCTCTTCTGTAATGGAAGGGTTTGCCATACGCGCAACCCCTCCTTCGGCACGTATATCAGATGGCACACGTTCCAATGCCATCACTGCAATTGCACCAGCTGCCTCTGCAATTTTTGCTTGTTCAGCATTCACTACATCCATAATCACTCCGCCTTTTAATAGCTCTGGATTATGTTGATCTTGATTGGACTTTGTCATATTTACTTCCCCCTCTTTATTTGATGAGACTATCTATTTAAGTATCCACAATAAATAGCGATAAATCAACAAGTTTCATTTCCTATACTGGTCTTTCTCTTTATCTAGCATCTTCTCTATTTGTTTATTTTATTTTTTTCACTTAATTCTGCATCCTGTGAGACAATTTCGTCTGTTCCAAGAATGAGGTAATTTAGCTCTTTTACTGGAATCTTATTAAATTCTTTACGTTTCATCATGTAGAAGATGAAACCTAATAAAACCCAAATTCCGAGTGCAATTCTAGACTCAATACCTAAAAATGCCGGTGATCCAGGGATTAATAATAAACCAATGAAGATAGCGCTCGAGAGAACACCAACCCCAGATAATACTTTCTTAACTGGTGCTACAGAATGAATTAACGGATCGAATTTTTCCGTACGTGAATATTTAAATAGTTTGTATGCTGTATAACATGTGTATAAATAAGCAATCGACACCCCTATAGAAGACATATCTACTACCCATGATAATGATTCTCGTCCAAACCATGGTGCAACAAGTGCTACAAGAGTAGTAGCTAAAATAGCGATGTGTGGTGTTTTATGTTTTGAATGAACGTTACCAAAAACTTCCGGAACAATTTTTGCGCGAGCCATAGCAAATAACAATCGGCTACCTGCAATAATGAAACCATTTAACCCCGTAAATATTCCCATCGTTAAGGCGATCACAAGGACAGATAACCCTCCAATACCAAGTAACTCCTTAATGGCCGCTCCTGTTCCCCAAATATGATTCTCATCCACCAATCCTTCCCATGGCTTAATCATCGATGTCGCGATGATCATCAAACTATATAAAGCTGCTGCAAAGACCAATGCGAGAATAATTAGTGTAAACGCCTTCTTAGCTGGAAAGTCGAACTCTTCAGCTGCTTGTGGAACAACATCAAATCCAACAAATGCCCAAGGTGCAATCGCTACGATCGAAATGATAGCAGCAAATGTTGTTTTATTCGATGGAAAATAAGGTTGCATATTCGATAGACCTGCGCCTGGTTGTGCGCCTACCAAGATCGTTATCAAGACAACAGCAATCACCATAACCGACGCAAAGAAAAATTGCATCCGCCCTGATAAACCTGTCCCCTTAACATTGAAGTAACCGAAAGCCCCTAGGGCGATAGAAGCAACAATAATCTCCATCCCATATACATCCCACCCCGCAATTGTATATAAAGGGAGAACTTCAATTACTTTCGGGAAAACGAATTTAAACATTAATGCAAATGCAGAAGCATTAAGTGCAACAATACAAATATACCCAAATGTTAGAAACCAACCTGCAATAAAGGCATGTGTCCTGCCTAAACTGATATATGCATAGGCAAATTCTCCACCAGATACGGGAAAGGTTCGAATGAGGAAACCGTAACTAACTGCTATGAGCATCATTAAGACTGCACCAATACTAAAACCAATAATAACACCTAACGGGCCCGCTTCGGCTAGCCAAGTTGTCGGTTGAACAAACGCTCCCCAACCAATGGCAGATCCAAGTGCAATAGCCCAAATCCAATGTGGCTTTAATGTCTTCTCAAGCTGCGCTCGATCCTCTCCATTTCTAGATTCCATTGCCCCTACTTTTTCTCCCATGCTAAGTCTCCTTTATCGTTCTGTATTAGAAAATCAATTCATTGGATAGGGAACCGTTTATAATTGAAGCCTAGGAAGTTGATTGTTTTAGATATTTAGAATAACTTTTTTATGAGTATATATCAAATATTGTCTATAATTTCCACGTAATAAAAACGATGAAGCAGCGAACTTCTCTTCTATATTTTCTTTCTCTTTGGAAAGTGTGATTAGAAAAGAGGTAGCCTGCTTCAACTTTTTTTATTATATCATTATTCCATGAGTGTTACATCATTAAATGGTTACTGATCCTTCCAAGAGTCATGGTCAAGGTGCTTGTATTTGTCTAAGAAACGAGTTGGCATCTCCAGTGCATCTTTTCTAAATGGAGGAGCAAGTTGTGTACCATCTACATAAATATTGATCACTGCCGGTTTCTTCGCTTTTAATGCTTCTTCAATCGTTGGACCAATGTCTTCTGCATGATGAACATTATATCCATTTGCTCCCATGGACTTCGCCACTTCTGCGAAATCAGGTGCTTCGATATCTGAACCTACAAAACGATCATTATAATAATCAACTTGGTTCTTTTTTTCCGCTCCCCATGATTTGTTGTTAAAGACACAAGCGATGACAGGGATGTTTTGTTCAACAGCTGTACTTACTTCATGTAAACTCATTCCCCATGCTCCGTCTCCAACAATGGCACATGTCGGTGTATCTGGTTCAGCAAGTTGTGCACCAATTGCTGCTGGATAAGCAAATCCACAGTTTCCAAAAGTCAATGCTGCCAGATGACGTCTACTTTGATTAAAGGTTAAGTACGCATTTGCTGTTGATGACACATTTCCAATATCTGTTGAAATAATTGTATTGTCTGGGAATGCCTTTCTTAATTCCAGTAAGGCACGTCTTGGGTTAATTGGATCACCTTCAACCATGGCCAGATCGACTAGTTCTTTCTCCCAATCTGCTTTTAGTGTACTAATCTTCTCCATGCGAGCATTATCTACTGCTTTTTCAGTCCCCTTTAATTGATTGTAAATCTCGGCGGACGCTGATTTTGCATCAGCAATGAGTCCCACTTCAACGGGATGTGTACGAGCGATGTTTCTCGGATTAATATCGATTTGAATGATATCAGCATTCTTCGGGAAATACTCAATATCATAACTAGCTAATGTTCCAAACACCGAAAGTCTTGTTCCAATGGCTAAGAGAACATCTGCCTCTTTCATTGTCTTCATCGCTGCTTTCGATCCCATATATCCAATCGGTCCAACAGACAAGGGGTGATTGTCTGGAAATGCATCATTATGCATATAAGATACCGCAACTGGTGCTGTTAAATACTCAGCAATTTTCCTGACATCTTCAATTCCGTCAGAATCAACTACTCCACGACCTGAAAGAATAACGGGGTTTTTGGCGTTTTTCAATAGTTCAACTGCCTTTTCAATTGATGCTGGATCACCACTTCCACGGGCATCCACACGATATTGATGGGGCGCTAATATTTGATCCTCAAGTTCGCCGTAGAAATAGTCACGTGGAATATCGTATAAAACAGGTCCACGTTCAGCATAAGCTATACGGAAAGCTGTTCGTAACGTTTCTGCTACGCGGCTCCGATGTGTCACTTCGATCGTTGCTTTTGTAATACTTTCGAAGATCGATACTTGATCAGCCTCTTGGAAACCGTCCCAACCGATCGTTGGTGTTCCTGCTGATGGCGAAATGATAACCATCGGCGTATGTGCAAGGTTAGCTGCAGCTACTGATGTTACCATATTCGTAATACCAGGCCCGTTTTGTCCAATCACCACACCTGCTACACCTGTTACACGTGTATATGCATCGGCGATATGTGCGGAACTTTGCTCATGGCGTACTGGCAGAAAGCGAATGCCAGCTGTCGGTAGTAGATCAAGCATATCCATAAATGCTGATCCAAGAATTCCATACATATCTTTTACACCTTCAGCTACTAATGTTTCTACAATCGCCTCACTTGGTGTCATTTTCATTATTTTACCTTTTTCTACGCTAGTTGTTTTTGTCATTAATAAATCCTCCTCTATAATACGTGCTTTTTATACAATATGAAGTGACTTTTCCTCCACTGGATCTACACCACTTCTGATCCTTTTCATAAATACTTCTGCTGTTGACTTTAAAATTTGTTCTTCATGATGAATCATGTAAAAGTTTCTTTTTATGGGTACATCCTTTAGCCGATAGGATTGAAGGAGATGTAATTGCTCTTCCTTTAGGACGGAATATTTTGACAATATTGAAATTCCTAAACCTGCTTGAATAGTGGACTTAACAGTCTCGGTACTTCCCAGTTCCATCATGACATTTAGATCATCACGCAATACCCCCACTTTCTCTAACTGATTCTCGACCACTTGACGTGTTCCCGATCCTTTTTCACGAAAGATAATCGGACTAGCACATAATTGATCTACCATTATTTCCTCCACGCCTTCGCCAAAATAATTTGGTGGCGCAACTACAAATAACTCATCTTGTAAAAAAGGTTCACTTTTGATGGTAGCATCTTCGATAGGTGTTTCAATCAACCCGAGATCCAGTTGATGATTTCTAATTTGAGTTACAATCTGTTTGGAATTCGCAATGGTAACATCGAGCTGAATCATCGGATATGCTTGTTGAAACTGCTTTAAATAGAGCGGTAAAATATGTTCGCCGACGGTTAAACTACACGACATCTTTATCATTCCCTGTATATCCTTCGATGTTTCTAAGATTGCCTTTTGCGCGACCTCAGCTAAGCGAATGATCTCTTTCGCATAGCTAATTAAAATCTTTGCGGAGGGAGTAAGCTGGATCCGATTTGTCGTTCGTTCAAATAGTTTCGTGTTTAACTCTGTTTCTAATGCTTTAATTTGCATCGTAACGGTTGGCTGGGAGATAAATCGAATTTTAGCAACTTCTGAAAAGCTTTTATTTTCTACTACAGCAATAAATGTTCTAAGGCGCTCATAATTCATTCACTTACTCTCCTTCTTTTAGCCATTTATCAAATTACTGTACGAATGGATCGCTTCACCGTTCGTGATCGTCAAAACTCTTTCATAACAGACATGATCGTCTCCACAACATAATGTAAGTCATCTTCTGTTGATGTAAGTGGTGGTGCAACAATAATCACGTTATTTTGACCGGGAACAGTGTCACCATTTTTACCGATAATTAATCCTTTCGCTTTACATTTACCAAGCATTTCCCCAATGATTTCATTGGATAAAGGCACTTTTGTTTCTTTATCTTCTACCATTTCGAATCCTAACAAGAATCCTGCTTGCCTCACCTCTCCTATATATTGATGACTTTCAAGACCTGTTAATTTACTTAAGATCGATTCGCTTAATTTCGCTACACGGCTCACAATATTTTCACGTTCGATGATTTCTATATTCTTTAATGCGACGGCACATGATGCTGGATGTCCTCCATATGTGGAAACATGGCGGAAATGATTATCTTCTCCTTTACCTTTAAATGCATCATAAATTTCCGATCTAACTGATGTTGCTCCCAATGGGAGATAACCACTTGTTAGACCTTTCGCCATTGTAATAATGTCTGGCTCGACACCTGCTGAATGCATAAAACCAAACATCTTACCTGAGCGGCCAAATCCGGAAACAACTTCATCTAAAATTAGGAGGACATTATGCTTTTTGCAAACTTCAGCTACTTTTTGTAAATACTTCGGTGATGGTACGAGTACACCTCCACCAGATATAAACGGTTCCATAATAAAGGCAGCAACTGATTCTTCACCTTCCCAATTGATCATCTCATCTAGCATTTGGGCTGCTTTTAAATCCGTTTCTTCCGGATCCCCGTCAAAGATTGAACGGTAACTATACGGTGGATATACATGCATAAACCCAGTTGCACCCGGTTCATATTTACTCCGGCGATTTGCCTGGGCTGTTGCACTCAGTGCACCTAATGTAGAACCATGATACGCTCGATACCTTGAGATGATCTTATATTTACCTGGATTCCCTGTTTGATTATGATATTGCCTGGCAATCTTAAAGGCTGCCTCATTTGCCTCTGATCCACTATTTGAAAAGAAGGTTTGATGTTCACTTCCTAATAATTCGCTAATTTTAGATGATAATTCTACTGCTGGTAAATGACTCGATGTTAAAGGGAAGTAAGAAAGCGTTCTCATTTGACTGGCGGCAGCTTCTACAATCTCTTCTTGTCCATGGCCTAGGTTTAAACACCAAAGTCCGGAGACACCATCAAAGAATCTATTTCCTTCTAAATCTGTGAACCATGACCCTTCACCACTTGTTCCGATCACCGGCTTTGCTTGCGGATCATGTCGTTGCATGGCATTCCATAAACTTTCATTCTTTTTTTCTATGGCAGCATTGTCACGCTTTTTTGCTTCTGTTTCTATGCTCATGAATAAAGTCCCTCCATTACGATTAGATTTTAAATCTGAATTAAAGAGTTTATACAATGGTCCGTTTATCTTTGGGGAAATACTGTAAATGGTTATGTTCTTGTTCCTAAGTTCTTATAATCTATCCTTCCTTTAAAATCCATCCCTTCACCGGTCCAGACCTACCACTTGGTAAGCGCTTTCAAAACTGGGCTGCTCTCAGCAAGATATGTTTGATCAGTACCAGTAAAAAAGCTCCTTATCAAGGCTGTATTATAACCGTCTATAAATCAAACTAGTACATGAGGTTTGCTCATACTTCTTGCATTATAATTAGAACAGAACATCTCATCATGATGTCCGTACCAGTTGTTGTTTAGATATTCTGTCCATCAATCTGTCAATAGCATAATTCATGTTGGCAGAAAAATCAAGATGTTTACACAATTCAGCTATTAGGGTTTATAATAACTTATATTAGGTTGCGCAATAAGCTTTACAGCAATTGATGTCAGCCATTCTTTCTCGATAAATTTATTTCAAATGAATAGATATCACTTCGATAAAATGCCTGCTCAAATTCAATTACTTCTCCAGCTTGTCCTTTTATAATTCGATCTGCCTTTAAAACATTTGTGTTTTCCTCTATGTTTAAATATTTGCCAAAACCGGTGGGTATTGGTCCACTTGAGATCTTTTGTTCAGCTTCAATAAACTGTATCCCTAAATCATTTTCAACTAAATCATATAATGTCACTTTATCTAAATCATACGCCATCAGCGCTTCTCCAATTTTCAGTGGGTAATAATGGCACTCAACACCTACCGGAATACGATCTGCATAACGAATTCGTTTAATAAAGAAGACTTCCTCCAACCCTGTTATATGTTGGATGTGTGCTGAGGGTTTCATCCTTTTATACGAAATGAGTTCAGCTCCTGGTTTCATTCCTAAGTTTTGAATTGTTTCTGTCGTACTACTTAAATGGCCTAACCAATTATGAATCGGCTTTATCGATATGTATGTTCCTTTCCCATGTCGCTTTTCTAAAACACCTTCCCGTACGAGTATTCCAATCGCCTTCCTTACCGTACTTCGACTTGTATCATATGTTTCCATTAATTCCCGTTCACTTGGAATTTGATCCACATAATCTCTAGCGATAATCTTGCGCTCTATTTCATTTTTCAGTTGTAGATGCAGTGATAAGTAACTTTTTGGATCTAGTTGCATCTTATTATAGCCCCCTTTTAAATATCTTCCATTATATACACCCTCTAACCAATCGTTTTCTGGGCTAATCCACTTTCCGACTATAGGCTACGAATAGCGCAATTTATATTTTCTAAGTTGATTAACATGATAATGATCCATCTACCAGATATACTATGATTACATAATGAATTGGAGAAATGTAATCTTTTATTCATATGCTGTTCATATTTATATATTATACTGATGATTATGAGACTACAACTTATTAAAGGAAATAAAAAATAAAGGAGAGTTCAAATTTGAATCATTACAGTAAAGTATTACTTCGTTTTTCAGCATTATTCGCCTTGTTAGGTGCGTTTTTAGGTTCACATATGGCAGGTTCTGGTGGTTTAGAGTTTAAAACACTTCATGCTCATATTCTTGTTGTCGGTTGGTTATCCTTATTTGCTTGGGCAGTATATTATAAAATTTTCACCCCGGCTAAAACAATCATCGCCACACTTCATGTCTGGTCCGCTATCATTGGCTCAATTGGTTTAACGGGTGGAATGTACGTCTATTATTTAAAACCATTTGGCTTAGAAGGTGCATTTCCATTGATCTTCTTTATTGTAGGCGGGACAATTCTATTAATTAGCTTTTTACTCTTTGCCATCCTCACATTTATGAAGACAGAGGAAGAACAGTAAATAGGCTCTCAAAAAAACGGGTTCTCAAGGTAAAACTTGTGTAGCCCGTTTTTTTATTGCTCATATTTGAATTGTTCTATTCTTTTATAGGTCAGAATATATTTTCTTGATCATTTGATTGATTTTCTTCGCATCAATTGATTCTACCGGCACATCTTCTAATTGGTATTTTTCCTTTAACCGAATAATTCGTGTCAGTGATTCATCGATCCTCTCTTCAGGGATATCACCTTTTTCAACTGCTTCCTTTAAAGCTTCGATTACCGCGACAAATTCATCATTATGATGGGCAATTAATATCATATCGGTTCCCGCTTGAACAGATTGAACAGCCGCTTTTTCCAGATCATAATGATCGGTGATCGCTTGCATGGTCATATCGTCCGTAATCACAACTCCATCGAAGTCCAATTGCTCACGTAATAGACGATTGATGATCTTGTTGGACATTGATGCCGGAACAGTGGCATCGATTTGTGGTAATAAGATGTGAGCAGTCATTACCATATCTGCTCCTTCCTCAATTGCCTTTTTAAAAGGAAGGAGTTCAAGTGCTGCTAATTCGGTGATTTCTTTATTAACTTCCGGAAGCTCAAAATGGGAATCAACAGATGTATCCCCATGACCAGGGAAATGTTTGATCACCGGAACAACCTGTTTCGCTTGCATCCCCTTCATCGTTTGAACACCGAGCTTACGAACAGTCTCAGGACGAGGGCCAAACGATCGATCACCAATGACTGGGTTTTTAGGATTACTATGAATATCAAGAACAGGAGCAAAATTAAGATTAAAACCAAAAGCTTGCAACTGTTCGCCTAAGAGTTCGCCGACCTGATAGGATAATTTTTCATTGTCTTGCCTACCGATTGCTCTATTTGTCGGCAGTTTCTTGATTTTATCGGGCAATCGCTCGACACGACCACCCTCCTGATCAACCCCGATAAAAATTGGTAATCTATTTTGGCTATTTTCTCGCTTGAGATCATTTAATAAGGTTGTTGTTTGTTCCAATGAATTGATATTATGCTCAAATAAAATAATACCACCAACTTGATATTCTTTCACTAATGTCGTTGTTTCCTCAGTCAGTTGTGTTCCAGTCATCCCGCTAAATATCATTTGCCCAATCTTTTCATCCAAACTCATCTGTTCAATTAACCGCCTCACCTTTCTTTGATTTAATGCTTCTTCGACACATACGGTCTTGTCGGATATGTCTCTATATATAAAGCTTTCGGGATGGGACGGTGACCTCGTTAAAAAGTGAGGTGTTTCTTTAATGAGGTATGTTTTATTCACTTTTATCTGTGTGAATAAAGCCATACAAATAATGATGACACCTACATACCCCCATTTTTTGCTCATTGTTATTCACCTAACCTTTAGTTGATCGTCATCCCAAAAATTTTCTCTTTTAGCAAACGCCCTGTTGGCGTATCAGCTAAGCCGCCCTCTCCTGTTTCGCGTAAAGTTGCAGGCATTGATACTCCAATTTTGTACATGGCCCCGATCACTTCGTCACATGGTATTCGACTTGTAACCCCGGCTAATGCCATGTCCGCCGATACAATTGCCAGTGAAGCTCCACCAGCATTTCGTTTTACACAAGGTACCTCAACTAGCCCTGCGACAGGATCACAAACGAGTCCAAGCATGTTTTTTAATGTCATTGCAAAAGCCTGTGAAGCTTGTTCTGGTGTTCCTCCTGCCATTTCCACAATGGCTGCCGAGGCCATCGCACCAGCGGAGCCAACCTCTGCTTGACACCCACCCGTGGCTCCGGAAATAAACGCATTGTTAGCGACAACAAAGCCAAAAGCACCAGACGTAAATAAATAACGAATCATTTGTTCCCGAGTCGGCTGTAACTGTTCCTTTACGGCGAATAGTGTTCCGGGAACACATCCAGCACTACCTGCTGTCGGAGTGGCACAAATTGTTCCCATAGCAGCATTTACTTCATTTGTTCCCATTGCTTTACTGACTGCATCTAAGAGGATACCACCTGATAATGGTGTATGATTTTCCATATACGTCTGTATACGAACGGCATCCCCTCCCGTTAAACCTGTCACTGAAGTTACCCCTTTAAGACTATCCTCAATTGCGTTTTCCATGATGATTAAGTTTTTCTCCATTTCATTATATACTTCTTCCCTTGATACTTCTTTTGTATCCATCTCTTGACGGATCATCACTTCAGAAATAAGGATATCGTCCTTATTTGCACGTTCTACTAACTCTGCTACCGATCGAAACATAGCGAACAACCCTCTCATTTTTAGTGACTAACACGATCTTAATTAGCTAATTATTTTCGAGATTTGAATAATATGATCTGCCGCTTCTAGCTCTTCTAAAATTGAATCTTCTATATTTTGATCAACCTCAATAATCATGAGAGCTTCTTTTCCTACATCTTTTCGGTTTACTTCCATGTGCCCAATATTGATTTTATGCTTTGCTAATATCTTAGTGACAGAAGCAATCGTACCATACCGATCATCATGCATGATGAGCAGTGCAGGATGATTCCCTGATAATCGTAATGTAAAGCCATTTAATTCGGTTATTTCTACCTTTCCACCACCAATCGAAATCCCCATTAACTCCATTTGCTCCACTTCATTTCCGATGATGAGTCTTACCGTGTTTGGATGATCAACGGCCGCAGGGTTTTCAATAAAGTCTACTTTTATCCCTAATTCATTTGCTGTCTCCAATGCTTTGCGCATGCGAGCATCGTCAGGATCATAATTCAGCAAGCCCCCGACCAAGGCAAAGTCTGTCCCGTGCCCTTTGTATGTTTTTGCAAATGATTCGTATAAATGTATGGTTGCCCATGTTGGTTCCTTGCCAAATAAAGTCCGTGCTGCTTTACCGATCCTTGCTGCTCCCGCTGTATGTGAACTAGATGGTCCAATCATAACCGGCCCGATAATATCAAAGACTGAATTAAACTTCATATTAAGTCATCTCCTCTTTTATGTTAATCTGGTACCCACCCACAACAGGTAAGCGTTTACATTATATATACACCTAATATTTCATAAAGGCTTGAGATTAACCAAGTTTTAGTAACCCACTGTATAGTTTACCATTACAAAGCAAACGATACAATACTGGCGCCGTTTTGATATTCCTATCGCTTTCTTTACACAATCAAGCAAGGATGCAAAATGAATGGAGGTAATATTTTACTTCCCGTATATTTTATTTACTTTAGCCGACAATAAACTCGAATCATCATAAGGAGGAGTTTATCAATGCAAAATCAGAATGAGCAACAAAACTTACAAAGTTCCACACAAATGCCACCACAACAGAATGAGGGAGGACATTCTTTATTTGATACACATGAAGCTTTAGGTACGGTAACTGGAACGCTCGAACAATACTTGCTTTACGAACAGCATATTCAGGATCAAGAACTAACAACGATTCTACAGAGCCATCGGACATTTATTTCTCAACTTTATAACACACTCGTTGAGACTCTTAAAACAGGTCAAGATCCATCTGTTCCAACACAAACGTATAATATGAGTTTAAACAATGATGTTGTCTATGGAATGCAGCCATCCGCACCGAAGACTCCAAGCCAGTCCGTCAATGAAATTAATGATGAATGTGTTTCAAGCTTCATGTTAGGTGGATTAAAGTCAATTGCCACTTCATTTACAACAACGGCATTAGAATCAACTAATCCGGTATTAAGAAGGGTATTCTCCGATAGTATTCCGAATGTTATCGAAATGGCGTATGAAGTTTTTCTCTACCAAAATAAACATCAATATTATCAAGTTCCACAATTAAAAGTACAAGATATGCAGGCTCTACTGAATAGTTATGCACCTATCCAGGGAACAATGCCTCATTAGATATCAATTTCCGAACCATATTACACACAATTATAAATGAAGTCATCTGAATGAATTTCATAATTACCGTAACAAGCTATATCACTTCAGTAGGAGTGATGTAGCTATAAATAGGGGTTATGAAATTCATTCATCTATCTAAATTAAGATGGCTTCTTTTTCTAGCTTAAGATACAGTCATTAAGGGATTACCCTTTCCAGATGTAAAGCTTGTGTTTTCTCCTTATATTTGATATAATTATTTTTTGCAGATATTATGTAAATATATTTAGTAAAAAATATGAGGTGAAAGTTATGAAGAAGTTCTTTTCTTCAAAAATGGGGTTTTTTACTACAGCTGTTAGCTTGATCTGGATTAAATCTTATCTCGTTTATTTATTTGAATTTAATTTGGACATTCAAAATACTCTACAACATTTTCTTTTATTCATTAACCCGCTAAGCTCGGCATTGGTTTTCCTAGGAGTTGCTTTATTTGCAAAAGGGAAACGCGCGGGAATCTGGATAATAACAATTGATATTCTTATGAGTGTACTCCTATATGCGAACGTAGTGTTTTATCGGTTTAATAACGACTTTATAACGTTACCCGTTCTTACTCAAACTGGGAACTTTGGTAGTTTAGGAAGCAGTATTGCTAGTTTAGCAGCCTGGCCTGATCTCTTTTATGCGACTGACGTTATCATTCTAATCGCTCTATATGTATGGAGTAGGCATGACTGGTCACTTGATCGTATAAATATTAAGAAACCAGCTTTAATTTTAATGGCAGGTCTCGTTGTTTTTTCTATTAATCTAGGTCTAGCAGAAGCTGACCGTCCACAATTACTAAAAAGGACATTTGATAGAAATTATATTGTAAAATATTTAGGTGCATACAACTATGCGATCTATGACACGATTCAAAACTTGCAAACATCAACACAGCGAGTTCTTGCTGATAGTAATGATATTACAGAGATTGATAATTACACGAAAAACAAATATGCTGAACCTGATCCAGCCTTATTCGGTACAGGTGAAGGGAAGAACGTCATTAAAATTCATTTAGAATCTTTCCAGTCCTTTTTACTCGACTATGAATTGCATGGCGAAGAAGTGACACCCTTTTTAAATTCTCTTGTAAATGATACAGAACAAGATTTTACGTATTTCGATAACTTCTTCCATCAAACAGAACAAGGGAAAACTGCTGATGCTGAGTTGATTGTTGACAACTCCCTCTATGGTTTGCCACAGGGATCAGCCTTTGTAACGAAGGGAAGTAATACGTATCAAGCATTACCTGCTATCTTAGGACAAGAAAAAGGTTATACGAGTGCTGTATTACATGGAGACGGAAAATCATTCTGGAACCGCGATGAAATCTACAAAGAGTTTGGTATCGATGAATTCTTTTACGATAAGTATTATGATATGAGCGATGAACAAGTTATTGGTTATGGTTTAAAAGACAAACCATTCTTTGAAGAATCAATGCCTTTACTTGAATCACTGGATGAACCATTTTATGCGCATATGATGACATTAACACATCATCATCCTTATTTGATCGATCCAGAGGACGCAACGATCGATCCCGCTGAAACTGGTGATGGATCGGTTGATCGATATTTCCAAACAGCAAGATATTTAGATGAGTCACTTGAGCAATTCTTTGATGACTTAAAAGAAAGTGGCTTGTATGACGACTCCGTTATTATGATTTATGGAGACCATTATGGTATTTCTACAAATCACAACCGAGCCATGAGTGAAATTATGGACGAAGAAATTACACCTTGGAAAAATGCTCAATTACAGCGTGTTCCATTTATGATCAAAGTACCTGGTGTTGAGGGACAAGGAACCGTTCATGAGTATTCGGGTCAAATTGATGTTATGCCTACAATGCTTCACTTATTAGGAATAAAAGCTCAGGATTACATCCAATTTGGTACAGATCTATTCTCAGAAGATCATAAAGATTATGTCGCATTTCGTAATGGTGGATTCATTACTCCCGAGATTACAATGGTAGGAGATATCTATTATGATAATGAAACAGGCGAGGAAATCGAACCTACAAAAGAGATGGAAGCTATAAAGGAAAAAGTTCAACACGAGTTAGAGCTTTCAGATAATGTACTTCATGGTGATCTATTACGTTTCTACACACCAACAAGTGAATGGGAACCTGTTAAAGCATCAGATTATATTTATGGGGAGTAAAGTTCACATAAATAAGGAGCACACTGCCTCATGGCTATGTCGCTCCTTATTTTTATGCCTATTTATAGGATCATCAGATTAAGCTGTAATGTGTTCATTATCTGCTAACCGCTGGATCTTAGGAATTGTACTGATATCCATGTTCCCACCGCTAACAACGATACCACAATGTCTCGATTTAATACTTTTATTATGCTTAAACAATGCAGCCAAGGCTGCTGCGCCTGCTCCCTCTACCAATGCCTTATTACGTTCTAACATATAGAGTACGGCAGCAGCAATCTCTTCGTCAGATACCGTAATAATATCATCTACATAGTCCCTAATAATCGGTAGGGTAAATTGCCCTGGATTTTTAACGTCAATACCTTCTGCAATGGTGGGGCTTTGCGGACCAATCACTTTATTATGATGATAGTCCCTATACATTGCACAAGAGTTGCTCGCTTGAACACCGATGATTCGGATGTTACGATTCACATACTTTGCCGCAACTGCAATGCCGCTAATCAATCCACCCCCACCAATCGGTACAAGGAATGTATCGATTCGATCTTCTTGTCTAAGCATCTCCATCGCAATCGTTCCTTGACCTGCCATAATATCATAGTCATCAAACGGATGAACGTAAACAGCTCCTGTTTTCAACTGCCTTTTCATGGACGCTTCATACGCCTCTTGAAAAGAAGCCCCTACAAGAACAACTTCAGCCCCATAATTCTTTGTCGCTTCTACTTTAGAAATGGGCGTCTTCTCCGGCATATAAATCATCGATTTGGCACCCAGTTTCTTAGCAGCAAAAGCTAGACCTTGAGCATGGTTCCCAGCCGAAGCGGTAATGATTCCTTTTTCAAGTTCCTGTTTACTTAATTGCATCAACTTAAAACTAGCCCCTCTAAATTTAAAGGCACCTGTTTTTTGCTGGTTTTCCATTTTAAAGTATACTTGCTTATTAACGATACTATTTGTTGTTTCTGACGTTACGAGTGGTGTCCGGTGAACAATGGAGGTTAATCGTTCCATTGCTTGATGCACCTTTTCACCTGTTAACAAATCCCCAATTGATCCACACTCCTCAGTTAATCCTAACATTCCAATCATATTGATTCTTCGTAAGCAGCAATCTCATCTTCAAGTTGTAACGTTAATGCAATTTCATCCCAACCATTGATTAAATTATTACGATGATAATCCGGGATTTCAAATGTTACTTCATGGTCCCCACCATCCGTAATGAGTTGCTTGACTAAATCGATTGTTAAACTTAATTTGGATGTAGCTGCCTGTTCCATCCACTGATCAATCTGATCCTGTTCTAATTGTATAGGTATTATCCCATTTTTTAAAGAGTTATTATAAAATATATCTGCAAAGCTTGGTGCAATGATCACACGAAACCCATAATCCAGCAGTGACCATGGGGCATGTTCTCTAGATGAACCACACCCGAAGTTATCGCCTGCAACTAATATTGTAGCCTCATCATACTTTGGATGATTAAGTGGAAAGTCAGGTCGTTTATTCCCATCCTCATCAAATCGCCAATGATAAAAAAGATACTGGCCAAAGCCAGTTCTTTCTATCCGCTTGAGAAACTGTTTAGGAATGATTTGATCTGTGTCCACATTTTCTCGATTTAACGGGTACACGATACCCGTATGTTTTTGAATAGCCTCCACTTGCAAATCACCTCCTAATTAACTACACCTGTGTATTGCCGAACATCAACAAAATGACCTTCAACAGCTGCAATAGCTGCCATTTCTGGGCTGACTAAATGTGTTCGTGAACCATTTCCTTGTCGCCCTTCAAAATTTCGATTTGATGTTGAAGCACATCTTCCACCTGGTGGAACAATATCATCATTCATAGCCAAACACATACTACACCCTGCTTCACGCCATTCAAATCCTGCTTCTTTAAAGATCGCATCAATACCCGCTTCCTCAGCTTGCTTTTTCACGAGGAAGGAACCAGGTACAACGATGGCTCGAACACGATCATTTACTTTCTTTCCTTTAATAATATCGGCGGCTTTCGTTAAATCACTTAATCTAGCGTTTGTACATGAACCGATAAATACATGATCAATTTCAATGGAGGTGATGGGTTGATGTTCTGATAATCCCATATATTCAAGAGCTCGAGAAATACCTTCTTGATCTTCAGATTCTTGAATACTTGGAGTCCTTCCACTCACAGGAGCCCCCATACCTGGATTTGTCCCCCAAGTTACTTGTGGTTCAACTTCGCTCGCTTGAATCGTTACCGTTTGATCATATGCCGCACCCTTATCTGTAGCTAGAGCCAACCATTCTTCAGCTAATTCGGTAAACTTCTCTCCGATCGGCACGTGTCGTTTCCCATTTAAATAATCAACTGTTTTTTTATCTGGACTAATGAGGCCTGCCCTTGCTCCCGCTTCGATTGACATATTACAAATCGTCATTCGTTCCTCCATGGATAGTGCTCGAATAGCTTCACCAGTATATTCTATGATATGCCCTGTTCCAATCCGTACTCCATACTTGGCAATAATAGCTAAGATCAGATCCTTTGCGGTTACGCCTAGTGGAAGATCACCTTCTACTTTTACATTCAATGTTTTTGGTCGCTCTTGCCAAAGGGTTTGTGATGCAAGCACATGTTCAACTTCGCTCGTACCAATCCCAAATGCCAATGCCCCAAAAGCACCGTGTGTAGATGTATGACTATCACCACAGACAATTGTTTTACCAGGCTGTGTCAATCCGAGTTCTGGACCTATAATGTGTACAATACCTTGGTCTGGATGATACATATCTGCTAATGTAATCCCATTCTCAGCGCAATTCTTCCTTAATGTTTCCATTTGTATTTTAGAAGTTTTGTCTTTAATCGTCTCGCGGTTTTTCGTTGGAACGTTATGATCCATTGTTGCATATGTCAAATCCGGACGACGTACTTTTCGCCCATGCATTCGTAATCCTTCAAACGCTTGCGGAGAAGTTACTTCATGCACTAAGTGTAAATCAATATATAATAAATCCGGTTTACCTGCTTCTTCATGGACGACATGCTTATTCCAAATCTTTTCAATAATTGTTTGTGGCTGTACCACGATCAGACACCTCCCTCAGTTATACATACATGTTTAAAATACTATCTGAAACACTTTTATTAGACAGGTTTTCAACGATGACCTCAGTCATTTCTTTTGTTCCCACTTTCTTACCGCCTTCAATGTGTAAATCTGCCGTATAATACCCTTGATCAAGTGCGTCGATAACTGCTCTTTCAATCAAATCTGCCTCTATTTCCATTCCAAAAGAATGTCTAAGCATTAATGCGGCTGATAAAATCATTCCAAGTGGATTAGCAATTCCTTTGCCGGCAATATCTGGTGCGGATCCATGAACAGGTTCATAGAGTCCAACCCCATCCGCATTGAGACTTGCAGATGGAAGCATGCCAAGTGAGCCTGTTAAGACAGATGCTTCGTCACTTAGAATATCACCAAATAGATTCTCCGTGACCAGCACATCAAAGTAGGTAGGTTCAGTAATCAGCTTCATGGCGGCAGCATCAACGAGTAAATGCTCTACAGCTACTTCAGGATATTCTTTACTCTTCTCATTCACTATTTCTCTCCACAAACGACTTGATTCCAGTACATTTGCTTTATCTACCGACGTCAAACGCTTGTCGCGTAGCATCGCACTTTCAAACGCTCGATCAATAATTCGTTCAATTTCTGCTCGTGTATAGTACAACGTATCAATTGCCGCATCTCCGTTTTCACGACGTTCACTTGGTTTCCCAAAATACAACCCACCTGTTAATTCGCGGATGATTAAAATATCGCTACCTTTAACCACCTCTTTTTTAATTGGTGATGCGTGGAGTAATGGTTCAAAGCCAATAATTGGCCTTAGATTTGCAAACAAACCTAGCGTACTTCGTATTCCAAGTAACCCTTTTTCTGGCCTTATATGTGGAGGAAGAGAGTCCCATTTACTCCCTCCAACCGCACCTAATAATATTGCGTCGGCATTTTGGCAGGCTTTTATTGTGTCTTCTGGTAAAGGTGTTTCAAATCGATCGATCGCATCTCCACCAATGGCATGTTCATGGAATATGAAACGATGTCCAAATTCACTTGCAATTGTATTAAGAACAACTTTTGCTGATTCCATAATTTCTTTACCGATACCATCTCCCGGAAGCAGAATAATCTGTCTATTCATAATCTCTCCCCCTTCTCACTTTTGTATTATACGTTCCTTTTCACGCGTGTTTGTTCGTTCATAACCTGCCGATTTACTGCGTTTAGAAAAGCGTGTGCGGAGGCTTCAATCACATCTTGTGCCGATCCTCTCCCATTCACTCGCTCTTCATTCACAATCAATTGCACCCTCGCCTCTGCTAATGCATCTTTACCGCGTCCTACAGAATTCAATTGGTAATCAACAAGTTCAAGATCTTCAACGACTAAGGAGTCTAATGTATCATATAATGCCTCAATACTCCCTTGACCTGTACCAGACTTTTCAACGACCTGACCATCCGGTGTTGTTAAAACAACAGTTGCTGTCGGGGTATCTGTTGTGCCATATTGCACGGAGAATGATTCCATCTTATACGTATTCCTTGTTGTAGTATCAGTCTGAATTTCGGTTAGAATTGTAAACAGATCATCGTCCGTAACTTCTTTCTTCCGGTCTGTTAATTGTTTAAATGATTCAAATGCTTTTTTAAGTTTTTCCTCATTTAGTTCATAACCAAGCTCCTTCGCTTTATCATTAAAAGCGTGTCGACCCGAATGTTTACCAAGATATAGTGTGTTAGAGTTAATCCCAACCATTTCAGGTGTAATAATCTCATATGTTTCTGCGTTTTTTAATACACCATCTTGATGAATACCTGATTCATGTGCAAATGCATTTTTACCAATAACGGCTTTATTTGCTTGCACACTCATCCCTGTTAGCTTTGAGACAAGATCACTCGTTCGTTTCGTCTCTTTTAGGTTTAAGCCTGTTTCAAACGAGTAGTAATCTGAGCGGATCTTCAGGGCAACAGCTATTTCTTCTAATGCTGCGTTTCCGGCTCTTTCACCAATCCCATTGATCGTACCCTCTACTTGTGTTGCTCCATTTTCCACCGCAGCTATTGAATTCGCAACCGCCATTCCTAAATCATTATGGCAATGACAAGACAGTCTAACACGGTCAATATTCGGCACGGTTTGTTTAATGAACTTAAACATTTCTCCATACTCTTTCGGTGTCGTATAGCCTACTGTATCTGGTAAGTTAATGACAGTTGCTCCCGCATCGATGACCTGTTCAATAATTTGTGCCAAAAAATTCAAATCCGAACGGGATGCATCTTCTGCTGACCACTGAACTTGTGAAAACCTCTTACCCGCATAAGAAACTAAGTCTACGGCCGTTTCAATTACTTGTTCAGGTGTTTTATTCAATTTATAAGTCATATGAATAGGTGATGTAGCTAGAAACAGATGGATACATGGATCAGCCGCTCCCTTTAGGGCATCCCAAGCAATATCAACATCTGATTTGACGGTTCTAGCCAATCCTGTGACAGATGTGTCCTTAATTGTCTCCGCGATCATTTTAACGGCATTAAAATCACCCTGGGAAGAAGCGGGAAATCCCGCTTCCATCCTATCTACACCAAATCGTTCCAATTGTCGTGCAATTTCAAGTTTCTCTAATTGATTTAAATTGACACCTGGTGACTGCTCACCATCCCGCAATGTTGTATCAAAAATCTTTATTTTTGTCATATTTCCACATCCTTTTGTTTTGTCTTTATCTCATTGGCTGTTTCACAAAAGGCATTAAAGAACGTAATTCTCTTCCTACTTTTTCAATTGGATGGTCATTTTCACGCTTGTTAATCGCATTGAATCGAGGTCTATTCGCTTGGTTCTCAAGAATCCAATCTTTAGCAAATTCTCCCGATTGTACGTCTTCTAGAATTTCTTTCATCCGCTCTTTTGTCTCTTCGTTAATGACACGAGGTCCAGACACGAAGTCACCCCATTGTGCGGTATCAGAAATCGAATAACGCATGTTTTCTAATCCACCTTCATACATAAGATCAACAATTAACTTCACTTCATGTAACGTCTCGAAGTAGGCAACTTCAGGCTGGTAACCTGCTTCTGTTAACGTTTCAAAACCTGCTTTAACTAATCCTGAAACTCCCCCACATAATACTGCTTGCTCACCGAATAAATCTGTTTCTGTCTCTTCTTGGAAAGTTGTTTCAAGCACCCCCGCACGAGCTGATCCAACTCCTTGCGAATAGGCTAAAGCCAATTGACGAGCATTACCAGTTACATCTTGGTACACACCATATAAAGCTGGAACTCCTGCACCATCTTCAAATGTTCTCCGTACTAGATGTCCCGGACCTTTAGGAGCAACTAAGAAAACATCAACATCTGTTGGCGGAACAATTTGACTGTAGTGAATATTAAATCCATGTGCGAAAACAAGTGCATTGCCTGCTTTAAGATTTGGTTCAATGCTGTCTTTATATACAACCGCTTGTGACTCATCAGGTAGAAGTACCATAATAACGTCTGATTGGCTCACCGCATCTGCTACTGACATCACAGTAAACCCATCGTCTTCAGCCTTTTCCTGTGAATTACCTGGTCTTAATCCGACCGTAACATCATATCCGCTTTCACGGAGATTTAATGAATGTGCATGCCCTTGAGAACCATAACCAATTACTGCGATTTTCTTTTCTTTTAAAACCTCTGTTTGAATATCTTGTTCATAAAGTACTTTTGTCATCTGAATGGGCTCCTTCTATTTTCATATAGTTTTGTATTTTACAACATGTTTAACGATAGATTATACGGAAAACGAGTCTAACTCAGTAATGTCTGGTTGCTGTCCTCTTAAAAATGCTGTTACACCTGTTTTTGATAATTCTTTAATTCCGTATGGTCGCAATAACGTAATTAACGCATCAATTTTTTCGGGTTTTCCCGTTACTTGAATCGATAAACTATCTTTACTCACATCGATAACGGTTGCTCTAAACGGAGCAATTACACCTTGTATTTCAGCATTTAATTGTGGGGTACTCGCCACCTTAATGAGTGCTAACTCCCTTGCGACCATGGCCTTATCTGTTATATCGGATACTTTAATGACATCGATCTGCTTATTTAATTGTTTGGTTAACTGTTCTAAATTTTGATTATCGCTAACTTCAACAACGAGAGTCATTTTTGAAACCCCAACTGTTTCCGACCTTCCAACTGAAATGCTATCAATATTGAATTGTCTTCGGTGAAGCATTCCCGCAATTCGATTTAAGATCCCACTACGATTTTGTACGGTTGCTGTTATGATTCGCTTCATTTTGTCACCCCGACCATATTGTGACTTCCTGCTCCAGGAGGAACCATTGGATAAACTTTTTCTTCTTTTATAACCCGACAGTCTACAACCACTGGTCCATCATAGGAGAACACATCTTCCAATACTTCCACTAAATCGGATTCCTGATCCACTCTGACCCCCCGGATATTAAAGCTCTCCGCTAACTTAACAAAATCAGGATTCGTTGACAATATCGATTCGGAATACCGCTTTTCATAAAAACTTTCCTGCCATTGTCTAACCATTCCAAGTGCCTCATTATTAACAATAATGACTTTAATGGGTAGATTTCTTTCATTGATAACAGCAAGCTCTTGGACGTTCATTTGGAAACCACCGTCACCTACAATTGAAATAACTAAGTCTTCAGGAGCACCAAACTGTGCGCCAATTGCTGCGGGAAGACCAAAGCCCATCGATCCCAAACCTCCTGATGTAACCCATCTGTTCGGTCGATCTAATGTGTAATATTGTGCTGCCCACATTTGGTGTTGCCCTACATCCGTTGTGACAATCGCATCACCCTTTGATACATGGTATAGCTGTTTCATTAACCACTGTGGTGATATCAATTCATCTGAGCGATTATACCAATAAGGATAATCCTTCTGGTTCTTCGCCAACTTTTCTTTCCACTCCTGATGATCGGGAGTCTCGATTGAACGATCGAGTAATGCTTGGAGTGCTACTTTGGCATCTCCGACAATCGGTATTTCCGTTGGAACGTTTTTACCAATTTCGGCTGGATCAATATCAATATGAGCCACTTTTGCCTGTGGAGCAAATTCCTTTAAATTCCCAGTTAAACGATCATCGAATCGAGCTCCAATGTTAATAAGTAAATCAGATTCATAGATCGCCGTATTCGCTGTATATCCCCCATGCATGCCACCCATTCCTAATGAAAGTGGATTCGTACCTGGAAATCCTCCTAATCCTTGCAACGTATTTACGACAGGGAGTTCATACTTTTCAGCAAATTCTTGTAATTCTTGAGACGCTTCGGAAAATATAATCCCCGCACCAGCCAATATAACTGGTTTTTTCGCTTTTCCTAATGCATCGGCGAGTTTCATAATCTGCAATGGATTCGGTTTTGTTGTTGGCTGATATCCCGGTAAATAAAAGTCACTATTAAACTCTTCTATTGAGGATGCTTCTGAAACATCCTTTGGAATATCGACGACTACCGGTCCAGGTCTTCCTGTTGTTGCTATATGAAATGCTTCTTTTATAATCCTAGGTAAGTCTGCTAAACTCTTCACTTGAAAATTATACTTTGTGACAGGGGTTGTCACTCCCATAACATCCGCTTCCTGAAAAGCGTCCGTCCCAATTACACTGTTGGCTACTTGCCCTGTAAATATGATCACTGGTAAGGAATCCATTAATGCATCTGTAATTCCCGTAATTAAGTTCGTTGCTCCTGGTCCTGACGTCGCTATGACAATCCCCGGTTTACCCGTTACCCTTGCATAGCCCTCTGCGGCAAAGATGGAGCCCTGCTCATGACGAGAAAGAATGTGCTTAAAAGGGCCTTTACTACGATACAAAGCATCATAGATAGGTAAAACGGCTCCGCCCGGATATCCAAAAATAATTTCAACGCCTTCCTCAACTAATGTTTCCACTAGAATTTCCGCACCTGTAATCGGTTCTTTTAATCTATGCATCTCACTATCTACCTCTGCTTTCAATTTTCCTTACCTCCTTATATTTTTTAAAATGAATGAACAAAATAAAACAGACTCTTCTCACCCCTGTAAGTTATTTACATCTGTCGCTTACACATGTAAAAGTCCTTGCAGGGGTGAAAAGAGCCTTTCTTTTCACGGTACCACCCAGGTTTGTAGGATTCTTGCGAATACTACCTTATGCGGCCTATAACAAGCCCGCTTTGATAACAGGTACATGGTTTACGCACCTGACCAAGCCTAATGGGGATTACCCGTTCAACTTAGCACTCAGGGATGATGTTAGAATAAGAAGTATTTCTAGGCTTTCAGCAACCCTAGATCTCTGAAAATACCAATACTTATTCCTTTATTCCCGTCATCGAGTTAATTATTATTTAGTTTAATGAATTTCACAATACTGGTTTATTGCAACACCGCTACAACATATAGTTTCGTAGAATCATTCTTAACTACATACTGTATTGATGATGCTGATTTTGGCTATTATGAAATTCATCCAGTTCATTGTTTAAATTTTTAGTTATTTCGGGTAAAAAAAAGATGAGCAAGTAAGTTTTCTAATAATTCATATTGAAAATAAGCATACAATGTTTTAATACAATCGTCAACATAAAACATAAGTTTATTTGATTTCATATATAAAATCAAGTATTTGTATGCGCTACCATTGACTATCTATTCATCTTAACCGATATTCATCATCATTTTTATATTTTTCAAAATAATGTCGATCCCATCCTACTCACTCGATCATTATGACTTCTACAATATACTGATCGCAAATAGAAATTGTGCAGAGAAATAAGTAAACATAACCATATGCTCTGACACTAGAAATGCCTGCTTAAACTTATCATACGCAAGGACTGCATCAGATATGAGAAAAAGAATAGCAGCGATGATTAAAATTTTTACCCCACTTAAAATAGATAACCAGACCATTCCAGCAATCACAAGAATATAAACGGCTACGGCAATACTCATCGGAATCCCACCTTGTTCCTTTACTTCTGGTAAGATAATAAAGTAAAAGACAAGCGAAATGATACACAGGATGGTAGCTGATAATAACCCAGCCGTAAAATCGAGCGTAAAATAAGTCAGAAATCCGCCAATATAAAATAAATGCGCCATCAAAAAGCTTGCGAGTCCGTGTACAAACCACTTGTCCTCAAGCATTAAAAAAACATCCCCCACAACAGAGAACAGTAAGGCAACCACTACCCATTTACTAAATGTAGTATCCAGTTTCGATCCATAAAGTGCGAGCACAATAATCAAGGCCATTGTTCCTGGCTTAAGCACGTATTTTACGATTCGTTGTTGGAAGTGAATCGCATACACATGATATAGCAAAGCAGATAGAATGATGAAGCAAATTAGCAAAGTAATCAATCTCTTTATTCCCCCTTCTACATTATGAAATCCCCCTAAAGAATGCTAGCCTCTTTATATTCTACAACAGGACGTAAAAAGCCTTGTTTACGTTGTAACGGGTATTCATTGCTAATAAAGCGCTAAATTTATACAATAGATGTATATCGATCATATGTAAAAGAGAGGAATTCAGATGACAAATAAAAGCGTAGATGACTATCTCACAGATGGAATATACGGTGTTCAAAGACCCAAAGAAGTCGAAAGGCGAAAATATCTTGGTACACTTCGCGAAAGGATTGTACTAGTCTTAACGATTGGCCAAGTCATGCAAGACGCCGGTATTACGGAATTGAATCAAGCAATGAAGTCCCACCCAAATACCCAATTATTACTAAATGGTGAGGTCGCCTCCCGTTTTCTAATGGAGGAAAAGCGATTAGCTGATAAACATCAAATCCCTTATACAATGGTTACCAACACCGAATTTAAAACCAAGGTTGGTGCGGTACTAACGTATGACCATGCCGTCAATATAGAAGATGTTTATCTGGAAGACGTAGAGACAGAGAAAAAGAAAGCGGTAGACGATAAAAATAACAGCCTTTTTTCTAGGTTAATAAACCGATTTAAGTAAGTTCATATTTCCCTTCATTTCCAAATGGAAATCGTAACACTTCTACAAGTAGCCCTTGCCTATCTTTCATAAGCAAGGGCTATCTTCATCGCTTATAACTTTTGACCATAGTATTTGTCTAACGAGAATCCTCTTCCCATAATATCAGAAGCATTGAGGAAAACGACAAATGAAGTGGGATCTTCCTCCAAAAGCGCCTTTTTTAAAAAGATTGCCTCCGCTTTCTCGACGACACATAAAATCATTGTCTTTTCCCGTTCTGAATATCCACCGACTGAACGGATTTTTGTTAAGCCACGATCGATCTTATTTTGAATAAGCGACTGGATCTTCCATTCATCCTCTGTAATAATTAAGATAAGCTTTGTTGCCGATGTTCTCAGTTGAATAAAGTCAATCGCCTTACTCGTTATAAAGATACTCATCAACGCAAATAATGTTAATTCTAAGTTAAAGACGACTAAAGAAGCTCCGACTACAAGTCCATCCACAATAAGCTGCGAATACCCACTGGATAATCCAGTGAATTTCTTCAGAACTTGTGCCAATGCTGCTGTTCCACCTGTCGAACCATTGCCTAAATAAACAATTCCGAGCCCCACCCCAAGGATAATCCCTCCATAAATAGCGCCTAAAAGCGGATTCGTTACCACATAGGGCAAGTCAGCCGTTACATAAATAATGAACGGGACCCAGAACGTTCCTATTAATGATTTTCCACTAAACTCCCTTCCCAATGTCATCCAACCAATAATAAAAATTGGAATATTAATGATTAATTGTGTGAATGCTGGACTGTATGCGTAGACTTCAAATATGATCGTACTCACACCTGAAATCCCTCCAGCTGCCAGTTTTGATGGCAATAAAAACATATTATAAGCTAGCCCAACAAGGGAGGCTCCAACTATTATTTGGGTATATTCGATTATTCTTTGTGTTCTCTTGGAGTACTTCGTCATGTCAATTTATTTCTCCTTCTACAACAACGTACGTGTGATATATCTCCTCCCGTATTTTAACATATCGAGAAGGACTTGTGTCTGATTTTAAAACTTGGGTATAACTGCAATCTTTTTAGTGCTGAATATGGTACAATATCTTCAGTTAAAATAGATATAAGTGAGGGTTATCATGACTAAAAAACGAACCATGCAAGAGCGTAATTTTACACCGCTCATTATTACGACAACAATAGCCATCAATGTTATTATTACTGTTTTATTTTTCATACCAAAACAGGACCGTGATGTTCCATTTGATATAACGATTTTACCGAGACTAAATGCGATTTTTAATTCATTTACTTTTGTGTTTTTACTCGCTGCTCTTTACTTTATATTAAAAAAGAATATTACGATGCATCGGAACTTTATATTTGCCGCCTTTACGACGACAACACTTTTTCTAATTACATATTTAACGTATCACACCTTAGCTCCGAGCACTACCTTTGGTGGTGAAGGAATCATCAAAACAATCTATTATGTTGTGCTGATCTCACATATCAGCCTTGCACCGATTGTTGTCGCCCTTGCCTTATTCGCTCTCGCCTGGGGCTTAACACGCCAAGTTCGAAAGCACAAGAAAATAGCGAGGTGGACGATGCCGATTTGGCTGTATGTCAGCTTTACAGGTGTCATTGTCTACTTGATGATATCGCCTTATTATTAAATGATCATTCAGAAAAGGAGCCAAATTCCATTGGGATTTAGCTCCTTTTACAATTCTTACTCATAAAGCACACATACCTAGGGATAATAAGAGTGAGGTGGATGAGATGAATCAACCATATCGCTGTCCAAACTGCAATACGAATCGTTCACGATTTAATATCATTGAGCAAATTGCTAGACCGATCAAACTCGATCCCCAAACTGGCGAGGTGACGAATGATTATACTTCTGCTCCTGTAGAACCTTTTCATATCCGCTATAACGGACCTAAATACAGGTTCCAATGCGGTGTATGTGGGATCATCGATCATGAACGTACATTTAAATAAATGCTGTGAAAGGATGGGTGATGCTTACTTTGGTAAAGGCACCATCCCCTTCCACAGTCTGCTTTAGTTCAAGGAATGTACGACTTGAGAACTTCTAATCACTTTAGCCGCTTCAACCATGACTTGCAATGCTGCAATTACCTCCTCCTCATTTCTCGTTTTCAAGCCACAATCAGGATTAACCCAAAACTGATGAGGCGAAATTGTTTTTAAAGCGCGTGTTATATGATTACTGATCTCATCATGGCTCGGTATACGTGGACTATGAATATCATACACGCCAAGCCCAATATCTTTTCGATACGTGTTTTCTTCAAATGTATCAATTAATTCGCCCTGACTTCTCGATGTTTCGATAGAAATCACATCTGCATCAAGTGCATCAATCGTTGCAAATATACCGTTAAAATCCGAATAACACATATGGGTATGAATCTGTGTATCTGCTGCAACAGAAGAAGTTGTTAATCTAAACGCAAATGCAGCCTCTTTCAGATACGCTTCCCACTTTTCATGATCAAGGGGCAAGCCCTCCCTTAATGCAGGCTCATCAACTTGAATGACTTGTATTCCGCTTTTCTCAAGTGCTTCAACTTCTTGACGGAGCGCCAAAGCAATTTGATTCATGATCGTATCTGCTGGTACATCATCATGTGCAAATGACCAGTTCAATATTGTTGTCGGTCCTGTTAGCATCCCTTTTACCGGACGGTTGGTTAGTGATTGTGCATACACGCTCTCCTTCACCGTAACTGGCTTATCCCAGTACACATCCCCAGTAATCAGAGGTGGCTTTACACAGCGTGATCCATAAGATTGCACCCACCCATACTCTGTGACACTAAATCCATTTAACGTTTCGCCAAAATACTCCACCATATCATTCCGTTCAAATTCACCGTGAACGAGGACATCAAGATCCAACTTCTCTTGAATTTTTATCCACTTCTTTATGTTCTGATTCACAAACAACTCATATTCGGCCGTTGTAATATCACCTTTCCGCCAACTTGTTCGTGTCTTTCTCACGTCAGCTGTTTGTGGTAAACTACCGATTGTTGTTGTTGGTAACAGGGGCAGCTGGAGTTGTTCCTGTTGTTTAAGTGATCTTTTTTTAAATGGTAAAGAACGTATCGTGTCCGATTTTTTTAATCGATTCATACGCGCTTTCACTTGCCCGTTTTTACGGTAGGCTGCGTCTAACTCATACACTGCGCGCTCACTATCTGCTATCTCCTTCTCTATGTTTTCTTTACCTAACTTTATGCCCTTTGTAAGGGTTACAACTTCTGCCAATTTCTCATCCGCAAAAGAGAGACCTTCAATAATAATCTCATCCAGCCCCTTTTCGAGTTTCTTCGTTATTGGCACATGAAGTAAAGATGTTGATGGTTGAATAATTAATCGCTCTTCACTGACAAACTGTTTAATCGATTCTAATAAAGTGATATTTTCCCTTAGATTCGCACGCCATACATTACGGCCATTAATAATACCAGCCGCTAGAAATTTATCTGTCGGAAATCCATATTCGGCCAATTGTTTTAAAGAGTCCCCATGAACGAAATCTATCCCTATCCCTTTTACGGGTAAATCTATAACCGCTTCATAATTAAAAATACGCTCAAAATAGGTTTGGAAAATAACGTTTATTTCAGGGACCTCACGGTGAAAGGTTTCATAAACTTCTTTCGCATACGCCACTACTTCTTTCGATATAGACGTCGAAAAAATAGGTTCATCGATTTGGACCCATGTCGCACCGGCTTCCGCAAGTTCTTTTAATACTTGCACATAGAGCGGTAAAAATTGTTCAATCAATTTGCTAAAATCATCTTCTTCATATCCCTTCGATAATTTCAAATACGTAATCGGTCCTAAAAGCACAGGTTTTCCATCAATCCCTAGCTTTTCCTTTGCCTCGTTGTAAAATGTAAGTGGCTTATTTTCCACGAGTGTTGGTTTCACATCATCTAATTCAGGTACAATATAATGATAATTCGTATTAAACCATTTCGTCATTTCCGAAGCAATAGCTTCTTGTTCACCTCTGGCAATAGCGAAATACGTTTTTAAATCTACCTTTCCACCATCATATGCATAGCGTTTTGGAACGACTCCAAACATTGCTGAGGTATCCAGAACATGATCATATAAAGTGAAATCGCCTACAGGGATCAAGTCCACGCCTAATGCTTGCTGTTTCTTTAAATTTTCCAATCTTAATTGATCCGTCGTTTCCACTAATTCTATCTCGGTAATGGCACCTTTCCAAAAATCTTCCAATGCTTTCTTCCACTCTCTCTTTTCACCGATTCTTGGGTAGCCAATATTTGAACTCTGAATACTTTTCATTTTATAATCTCCCCTATTCGTTTATCTTTTTAATACATCATGTTTTCAAGGCGTTTTATAACCCTTCGTTTAAAATTACTGTCTGCTTATTTCTTGCTGCTAATTTACCGTTTATATATTCCACAAGCGTGACGATTAAATCGTAACGCATAAATGGTGTAATAAAGTAAATTCCTTGAAAATGATCCAATGCTGTATCAATAAGTTCCTTTGAAATGGCAATACTCTCATTAATCGCAGCTTCCCGATCGTCCCCAGCCGCACGCATGCGGTCACGCACTGTATCTGTTAACTGGATTCCAGGAACTTCATTATGAAGGAACTCCGCATTGCTTGTTGAGGTTAAAGGCATTATTCCTACATAAATGGGTGTTTCAATATGTTTCGTTGCATCGCTTAGTTCACGTATCTTCTCTGAGCTGTATACCGGCTGAGTTAGTACATAATCAGCTCCACTCATAATCTTCCTCTCTAGCCGCTCCACGGCTTTTCCCATTTGATGAACATTTGGATTAAAGGCACAGGCCACACTAAATGCTGTCTTCTTCCTTAATGATTTTCCTGAGAAAGAAACACCCTGATTACTTTGCTTGATCAGTTCAATCAGTTTAAATGATATGACATCAAATACAGATTTGGCTCCAGGAAAATCACCAATCGTTGTTGGATCTCCCGTAATCGCTAAGACTTCGCGGATCCCGGCGGTATGCAAACCCATTAAATGTGATTGCAAACCGATTAAATTTCGATCACGACAAGTCAGATGAACAAGTGGTGTCATTCCTATCTCCCGCTTAATAATAGTCGCCATCGTCGCATTACAAATTCTTGGCGTTGCTAAAGAATTATCGGCTAATGTAATGGCATCAATACCAACATCTTTTAATGCTTTAGCACCTATTAAAAACTCATCTATATCCAAGTGTTTAGGTGCGTCAAGCTCTACAATAATGGAGTGCCTTTCTCTCGCAATCTCGTGTAATGGCTGCGCTTTTACAGGACCGTTAACAAGCATCTTTATTTTAGGTTGTTGCTCGACTTTTTTATCGTATAATGGCTCAATCCCTTTTACACCTGCTGCCAGGGCATGAATATGCTCTGGTGTAGTTCCACAGCACCCTCCAATAAGCCTGACCCCTTGATCCCGCAAATCACGTGCACGACGTTTAAAATAAAGTGGTTCATTTGCATAAACAAGCTTTCCATTCCGGTATTCAGGTAGGCTTGCATTCGGATAAGCGGCTAAATAAGCTTTCTTTGGTAAAGGGACGGATTGAAGTGATTTCACCATATGATGTGGTCCTAATTTACAATTGATCCCAACTACATCTGCTCCTAACTGCTCCAATTGCTGCAGTACATCTGGTAAAGAAATGCCGTTTTCAAGGATACCTGATTCATGCATGGAAACATTAGCAATGATCGGTAAATTCGTTTCTTCCCGCGCTATGGAGAGAACTGTGATTAACTCATCTACGTCATAATAGGTTTCCAATAGAAGACCATCGACCCCTTCATGCAATAAGCTGTATAATTGTTCTCGGAAACTTCGCTTGATATCTTCTTTTCTACCACGTCCTGTTTGTGCACCATGTATTCCGCCAATATTACCAAGTAAAAATCCACTATTTTTACACGCTTGTTTGGCGATTCGAACTGCCGCCGTATTGATCTTGCTAACATGATCTTCTAAGCCATACCTGGCTAACTTCATATAGTTTGCTCCATATGTGTTCGTTTGAATAACATCTGCACCCGCTTGTACATAAGCCTCATGGACATGTAACACATGATCAGGATGAGTTAGATTCAATCCTTCAAAACATTGATCAACTCCATGGGCATATAAAATCGTCCCCATGGCTCCGTCACCAATTAAAATACGTTTATTCAATTCATTTAATAAGCCCAATCTATAGCACCCCTCCCTTAGATACTTTATCGAAAGCTTGTTTCAAATCACCTAGCAGATCATTCGCATGCTCAATCCCAATCGATAGACGTAATAGGCGATTCGATAACCCATAGGATTCTCGCATTTCTTGAGGTATATCCATATGTGTTTGGGTTGCCGGGTACGTAATCATACTCTCTACACCACCAAAACTTTCTGCAAAAGTGAACAGATTCAATGTATTTAAAAAGGGATTGACTAGATGTTCCTTAACAATCTCAAAACTAATCATCCCACCCCTACCTGGATAAAATACTTTTGTAACGAGAGGATGTTCTTCTAAATAAGAAATAACCAATTTGGCATTCTTTTCATGTTGTTTCATTCGAAGAGCCAATGTCTTCATCCCCCGCATTAGGCTCCAACAATCAAATGGCGATAAGACGGCCCCAAATGAATTATGAAGATAGGCAAGCTGCTTGTTGATCGTCTTTCCTTTGGATATGACAATGCCTGCAAGCACATCATTATGCCCCGCTAAATACTTCGTCCCACTATGAATGACAATATCAGCCCCCTCCTCTATCGGTTGTTGAATATATGGTGTATACAGCGTATTATCCACAATCAATAATAAGTTGTTTTCCTCCGCCTGCTTAGCCGTACATTGAAGATTCGTTGTTTTCATAAGCGGATTAGTCGGTGTTTCGATAAAGATTGCTCTCGTATTCTCCTGAATGAGTTCCGTCAGCACCCCCTCTCCTTGCCCATCCCAATAACTAAAGTGAATGCCATATTTCTCTTCAAATAGTGTGAAAAAACGAAAGGAGCCCCCATATATATCCCGCGACGCGATGATATGGTCGCCTTTCTTAAATAATGAAAATACTAACTGAATGGCACTCATACCCGAGCTACAAGCAAATGCTCTATCCCCTTTCTCAATGGCAGCAATTCCCTCTTCCAAAATATCCCGTGTAGGATTCCCTGTTCTTATATAATCGTACTTCTGCGTCAAACCAACTTCTTCATGCCGATAAGCAGTTGAAAAATAAATCGGTGTACTCACAGCCTGAAAGTGTTCGTCTTTTTTGTTCCCTATTTGTGCAAATACCGTTTCCGTAAGGTGTTCCTCAGCCACTTCTTCATCTCCTTTACATACGTTCTTGGTATTTTGTAAAGACATTCACCCATTGCATCTTGTCTATGCCAATAAAAAAAAGACACCTTTCATTCCGATTGATATCGGATGGAAGATGCCTTTAGTTGTCTAATCGGCATAATGATTATTTTATTTAATAAAATTCATTCTATTAGGTGGCTTTCTTTTTATATGGTTCACTTTTATTGCGCATCGAAAACCGCTTTTTCTCAGTTGTATCGATTTGTGTAACGTTCCCATCATGGACTGTAATCTTGATTGAGCCATATTCTAATTCATCTAATAGAGCCGAAATATGACTTATCTGATCCACACCACCAAGATCCTTCATTCCAAATCCTCCTTTTTAACTTTTTATGACCGGAAATAACAGAGGTTATTTGTAGCTTTATTTTCAACCATACAAATAACCCCTTCCATTAATTGAAAACAATTAAGAAGAGGTTGGTTAACGTTGTATCTTTCGCTCTTCTTATCTTTCAGGCATCATGCTCGCTGGAATTGGCACAGTACTAAAAAAGTCTGTTGCCGAGGCTTCAAAGGGCCAGTCCCTCCACCTCTCTAGATAAGAGTAAAATATTCATTTATTTGTAATTAATAATCTACACGGAATTTATTCATTTGTCAATCCCGTTTTCCATTTTATTCAAAAAAATGCCCCTTTTATCGATCTAGAACAGCAAATTGAAGGGAATCCAAATCTCTGTTAACATTAGATATACCATTATAGTAGCAGTGAAGGGAGATGATGGAATGAAAGTTGTATCAATTGAACCAACACCTAGTCCACATTCAATGAAAATTAATGTGACCATAAAACTACCTGATGGGGAAGCTTATAATTTTAAACAAAGTGAAGACCTATTAGATGCTCCAGATTACATCCAACGTTTATTTACGATTAAAGGTATTATTAACATATACAGAGTTGTAGACTTTATTACAGTTGCCAGACACCCACGCACACCATGGGAGGAGATCCTTCCCGCTATTCGGGAAACTCTCGGTACAGAAGAACCATCACATATGATCGAGGCGCAGACAGAGGATCCACAAAGCGGTGATCCTTCATTTGGGGAAGTACGGGTTTTCATTCAGGTGTTTCGGGGGATTCCTATGCAAGTTAAATTAGAAGATGGGGACACGGAAAAACGGTTTGGTCTTCCAGAACTATTTACAAATGCTATTCTCGAAGCTTCTCCCGCATCACCAAACATTATCTGGGAAAGGAAGTGGGTCGAAAATCATGTACGATATGGTATTGTTAACGATATCGGACAAGAAGTTGTTGAAGAGTTATCCGCAAGTTATGATAAAGATCGCCTAGATCAACTTGTCAAACAAGCCTTCCAAGAGGAGGATTCGGGAGACATTCAAGAAATCGAAGCTAAAAACAAAATTACGCTCGAAACATTGGACAATCCGGATTGGAAAATACGTTATGCTGCGCTTGATCGACTCAATCCAACAGTTAAAGACTTATTGGTTCTAGATAAAGCGCTTGATGATGAACGATCATCAATTAGACGCCTGGCAACCGCCTATCTTGGCATGATCGAGGAACCTGAAGTATTACCCTTTTTATACAAAGCATTACAAGATAAAGCAGCAAATGTTAGACGAACAGCTGGTGATTGTCTCTCTGATTTAGGGTTTAAAGAGGCACAACCCAACATGATCGACACATTGACAGATGATAATCGCATTGTTCGTTGGCGAGCAGCTATGTTTTTATATGAAATTGGGGATGAAACAGCGATTCCAGCCCTTCAAGCGGCGAGCGATGATCCCGAATTTGAAGTACGCATGCAAATAAAAATGGCTTTGGATCGCATTCAAGATGGCGAAGTGGCCAAAGGCTCTATTTGGCATCAAATGATCAAAGCATCAAG
>DATGSG010000054.1:0-29358 GCA_035302925.1 Virgibacillus sp.
CGATCAACAGTTGGATCATGAATCGAAACTAGATGGCCGTCTTTCGTCATATGGATATCAAATTCAATGACATCAACACCTAATTGTGCAGCGTTCTTAAAAGCTTCTAATGTACCAGATGGTGCAAGGTGTTCCCCGCCTTGATGAGCAATAATGAGTGGTCGATCATGATCAAAGTAAGCATGTTTTGTACTGTTCGTAGTTGGAAAAAAGTATATGATCATCCACATGAACCCAATAATACCAAAAGCCCATCCAATCCAACGGAAATTGAACCGTTTCTTCTGTTTATCTCTCACTGTTATTCCCCCTTCCTCAGAATAGAATATAATCATTCATTAATCCACTACAGGATGCATCACTAAACAACTTCGATCATATAAGATAGTAAAGCCATCATAACATGGGGTTAAAAGGAATGGCAGTTTGTTTTTAAAGATTGTGGAGGGGGGTAACTTACTTTATGGATTCTGCAGAAGAATGAAACTTGTAGAATGGAAGTTAACCTTATATAATGAGTAGTAATATAGTTAAATAGAGGTGGACATATTGGGGAAAAGAATATTTTACTTTTTAGTAACGAATATATTAGTTTTACTGACCATAAGTATCATACTCTCACTGACAGGTGGCTGGAATTACATTACGGCCCAGGGAATTGATTACGGAGCACTTTTAGTATTTAGTGCAGTAATTGGCTTTGCCGGTTCCTTTGTCTCACTAGCGATTTCTCGCTGGATTGCTAAGAAAATGATGGGTGTTCAAGTAATTGATCCGAATGCACCAGAACACGAATACGAACGTTCAGTTGTTGAAAAAGTACACCGTCTATCACGGGCAGCTGGCTTGCTTCATATGCCAGAGGTCGGTATTTATCATTCACCTGAAGTCAATGCCTTTGCAACGGGACCATCTAAGAAGCGTTCCCTTGTAGCTGTATCAGCCGGCTTATTAAATGAGATGGATGATGATGCAGTTGAAGGAGTTATCGCTCACGAAGTAGCCCATATTGCGAATGGTGATATGGTGACCATGACCCTTCTACAAGGGGTTGTGAACACATTTGTCGTGTTTCTATCTCGTATTCTAGCTTTTGCAGTTTCACGCTTTGTAAGATCTGAAATTGCACCAATCATTCACTTCTTATCGATTATCGTTTTTCAAATTGCCTTCTCCCTTTTAGGTAGTATTGTTGTCAATGCCTACTCAAGACATCGCGAATATCATGCGGATAAAGGTGGGGCTGATTTAGCAGGGAAAGATAAGATGCGGCATGCACTTGAAATGCTTAAAGCTTATACGGGTCGAGCAAGTAGTGGTAATGAACAAACAGCAGTTGCTACGATGATGATAAATAGTAAGAAAAAGAAATCCATGCTTTTCTCTACTCACCCAGATATTGACGAAAGAATAAGACGCTTAAGTTAATTCTACATCATTCGAATGAACTTCATAATTGCCAAAATCAGCAACATCGATACAATATGTAGTTAAGAACGGTTCAACGAAACTATATGTTGTATCGATGTTGCACTAAACCGGTATTATGAAAGTCGTTAATTCAACAACAGTATGTATTCCTTATGAATATATACTGTTGTTTCATTATAAAGAGTGTGAATCTTTAGAACTAAGGCGGGCACATTCCCGTACCATCAGATCGATATGCATGATTAGCTCTGTTTGAATCAATAAATAAGTAAGGGGGGGATGGCATGACGAAAGTAACAGGGCAGGAAAGACGAAGGATCTTTAGAGAGGAATTAGAACAACTTGAAGCGGAGAAGTTCTTAACAAAAGAAGAATTTGATGACATTATGGAAGCTCACTACAATTGTTTTGTTTATTTGCGTGATGGCCGGGTGAAGCAAACTGAACGAGAAGAATCGACCGTACAAAAGCCGGATCTACAGCCGCAGCCACAGTCAAAACCACCGGCTATTAAACGATCTCCACAAGAAATTCGTGATCGTAATATCACATGGTCATTGAATTTGGGGGTTATTTTATTACTTATTGGTGGACTAGTGCTTGGAACGAGTACATGGTCTCTGCTTGGAGATTGGATGAAGACCGGTTTGATTGGCCTCGTTTCCCTCATGTTTTTTGGGCTCGCATTATTTACAACTCGTATTTTGAAAATTGAAAAGACTGCTTTTGCCTTCTATGTATTAGGTAGTTTATTTTTACCGATTGTTATCTTTTCAGCGGGCTATTTTGAATTGTTTGGTCCTTATTTATCCGTCACAGGGGAGGGGCGCTACCTATTTGGGGTTTTAGGTAGTTTACTGATGCTACCGCTCTTTATTTTATTAGCGAATCATTTATCATCACGTCTATTCATTTGGTTCTCGTATGTCATGCTTAGTGTGCTCGGTGGATTTTTCTTAGCTGCATTATATTTGCCGATCGATGGATTTTACCTTGGCATGATGTTGTTTAACAGCGCGCTTATCATCGGATATCAGTACTTTAAAGCGGATCAGCGGTTTAAACGCTTTATGAATGAATTTACCATCTATATTCAAGGTAATTTAATCTTATCGACTTTATTTATGCTTGTCTTTTATAATCATGAACTAATCCATGGTTTTAATTTATTGATCACCGCACTCATCTACTTTTCTATGATTTATATAACCAATCATAAAGAATACCACTTTGTATTTAGTGTCATGCTTATTTACGGGGCCTATCAAGTGATTGAATTCTCGGCACTGTATCACACCAGCGGGATTGCGTATGCTTTACTTGGCTTTATATTTCTAGTAATCCCACTATTTATAAAGGACCAGCATTCACTTCAGCGAACATTTCAGTATACAAGTGCAGTTGTATCGAGCTGTGCTTTTATTTATATTAGTTTAGAAGGCATACTCATCCATCTCAACACACCTTCACTTGTTTTGTTCGTTGCGTATTTAATCGTTTCACTTAACTTTATTTTTCTATCCAATCTTGCACAACACATCTTGTTCTATTATCTAAGTCCTGTTTTCTTTGTTGTAGCATGGTATGAGCTTTTATTGTTGAGTCAAGTATGGTTTGGTATTGAATCATTGGTCTTACCTTTATTTATCAGTATGTTTGTCTTCTGTATTGTCATGGGGGGGTATGTTAGAACGCCATTCCTTGAGAAGGTTAAAGATAGTTCACGGGATGTCAGTCTGTTTGTTATGATTATTTGTGTCTTAGTCAGTCTTCTGTCTATGGATTGGTGGCAAGCGGGAACGATGTTTCTATTATTCAGTGTGATCGCATTATTCATGGATGAGATATTTCCCGAGGCTCATGGAGCATCTTGGATCCATCCGGCCACTATTGGAATAGCGGTTATTTTATATTATGGGAGTGTGGCAGATAACTTATTTATGAAGGGTCAGATCAGTCCTGTCCCGGCTGAAAACTTAGTTCTTTCTGGGCTTGTTTTATTACTGATCGGTATGGTTTGGAAATTACTCAAACGAACCGTTTTTTATGATCGAGCCTTCATTGTAGCAAATGGGTTTTATACGATCGGAATACTTCATACATTTTCACCTGTGTTTGATGATCTGTTACGGGTTTTGATTTTCTTTGGTGGTGTAGGTATGTTTTATATACTATATCGGAAGACAAAAGTCAGTGAGCTTTCTTTTGCAGTGAGTGGGTTAGTCTTATTCTCGTATCTATCCCTACTTCATTTGATCGATACGCATATGCAGCTCGAGTTTATCTTATATGATTCACTTCAATGGGTTGTTGGTGCGTTGCTCTTGTTCACGATAAGTCTACTCCTAGAAAGAAATGATCCGACCCTTAAAAACAGTTTCTCATGGATCGGGCATATATATTTACCGATCGCTTTAATCATATCGGTTTTTTCAAGTGGGGAAGCCGTTTTGGCATTTGGAATGGCTACGGTGATTTATGTATATAGTCTATCCAAAGCGAGAGTTGAATGGATGATGAAGAGCTTTCTTTATGCCAGTTTTACAACGTTTTGGCTGAGTACGGCATTGATCCTAATCTTGCTGGATTTAGAACGACATCTTCATTATTCATTTTTAATAGCAAGTGTTGTACTCAGTATATGTTGGTATATAAGTAAAGGTTCATGGACGCGAAGGATCGCTTATTATCTCGCTCCATTTTCTTTAATCGGTGTTATGGCATTTACATTGGTACACCCCTTTGATTTGACTATGGTTATCATCACGATTCTTTATGCGGCTGGGTTATTATTCATCTTTCATAAAGAAACATGGGATATCTTCAACTTCATACCAATCTTATTTGTTTACTATTCCGTTATTTCTTATGGAAATATGTATCTTGATAGCGAGTATGGAATGATTTACCTTTTGCTTGCCTTTGTTCTCTTGCTTACGGTGGCAGGGTGGTTGTTATATAAACAAATATATAAAGAGGGCGATGAAGAAAGCGATCCTTTCATGGCGATTGATATGTATACGATCGTAGGTTTCATCGGGTTGTGGAATCTCTACTTTTATCGTGGTGAAGCGCTGTGGACACTGTTGCTTCCAGGTATATTGATCACGGCATTCATTATTTTGCAGCGGAATCGGATCCCTTTTGTAGAGTCTAGATGGTTTGTTGCAGGTGGTATTGCTTATTTACTGCAACCTTATTATGCCTTATTAGGCTATCTGGAAATACCTAGTTTAATTGAAAGAGAAGTATATGTTCTTCCGTTTGTTGGATTGGTTCTCTTGATTAAACGGGTGGCTACAGATGAGCATAAGACGACAATTAACAATGTGCAATGGGGCGTCCTAGTCATTGTATCTGTGTTATTAATGGAAGATGCGTTGGCAAGTTCTACGATTTATGATGCATTGTTATTAGGATCATTGGCACTTGTGTCGATGCTTGCTGGATTCATATTGCAAATGAAGTCGTTTTTCTTTGTTGGTTTTGGTGTGTTATTATTAAATGTCTTCTTACAAACGAGAATGTATTGGGGTAATTTACCGTGGTGGGCTTACCTTTTAATCGCGGGTACCATCTTAATTACTGTTGCGAGTTACAATGAGTGGCAGAAGCAAAAAACAACGGATGGTAAAGAGACACTCCTCTCGATCTTTAAAAAGAAAGTGATCGATAAACTGAAGAAGTGGGATTAATTAAAAACACAAGAACTTTATTGATAAAGTTCTTGTGTTTTATTAATGTCGTTTATTTAACCATAATACTCCTGATTTTGCTAAACGGGGCATGAGTCCAGTGACTGACCTTTGGAACATACTTCCAAACCCATCAGATTTCCCTAAGGAGCCAAGCGCACCTTTTAGTTTGATTTCTTTTGGCTTTTTAGGTTCGTTATGATGGAGTACGGATAATAAAACATGAGCAATCTGTTCCCCCTGCTGTCCAGCGAGCTGAGCACTAGGAGAATGTTCGGATGAAGCACAATCGCCTACAACATATACATTCGGTTGTGTTGGCACTTGATAATAATCATTTAAAACAACTTTATTTTGTCGATCTTTCTCAAATGGTAATGATCTGACGAGACGATGAGGCTGCACACCTGCTGTCCAAATAGTCACATCGTTCACATAACAAATACCGTTATTACAGACACCATCTTTTTCTACGTATTCCACGTTAGCACGATGTAAAACTTCCACATCATTTTTTTCAAACCATTCTTTAACATACATTTGAATTTTTGGGTCAAAAGATGATAATACTGCATCTCCACGATCAAGTAAGCGAATGTTTAAATCCGGTCTACTTTCTCTAACTTCTGAAGCGACCTCAATTCCGCTAAGTCCAGCACCGACAATCGATACTTTTCCATAAGGCTTAAGATTTCCAACAGCTAATCCTGTATGCCTGGCTTTAGAAAACGTTTGAACACTTTCTGTAAATTCAGGTGCCCCATCAACCCCGTGATAATTATCATCACACCCAAGGGCAATGACTAAATAGTCATAATCAATGGTATTATCTAGGTTTTTATCAAGATGAATTCGTTGATTCTCTGTATCAATTTGATTGACTTCGCCAAATACATAATCAACATGCTCGTCTGTTGGGAAGTTAACCCGGATATCGTTATCGGCTACAGTCCCTGCAGCGATTGTATAAAACTCTGTTTTTAAGGAATGATAAGGGTTTTTATCAATCAGCGTGATTTGAATATCATCTGGCATTCTTTGTTCGAGTAAAGTTATTAATACATTTAGGCCACCATAACCTCCGCCTAATATAACTAATCTCTCCATAATATCCCGTCCTTGTTGTGTAATAGAAGAATGAAATGTATATAATTCAATATGTATCGATCATCTTACAGAATAACAAAAATAATATCAGAAGACTAGGGAAAGGCTAAGAGGACTGTTTTTTGTTCTTGGGGGTAGCTACGAAGTATAAGGAACTAAAACCCAAGATATATAAAGGGGTGTTTTATCCTTCATTCAACAACGGGTTATTAATGGGAATCTAATTACTTGACGTAAGTGAAGGGCAAAGATATGATGGTTATATAAAGTAACTACATGAAAAGGGAGATTTCAAAAAAATGACTAAAACAAATGTAGCTGTTATTTATTACAGTTCAACAGGCACAAACTATGAATTAGCAAAATGGGCTGAGGCAGGAGCACGTGAAGCAGGTGCCGATGTAAAAGTACTAAAAGTCCCAGAGTTAGCACCAGCAGAGGCAATTGATTCTAACCCAGCATGGAGAAAACACTATGATGCAACGAAAGATGTGCCAGAAGCAACATCTGATGATCTGGAGTGGGCAGACGCAATTATCTTCAGTGCACCAACTCGTTTTGGGAATTTACCAGCACAAATGAAACAATACATTGATATGCAAGGTGGACTATGGGCGACAGGTAAAACCGTTAATAAGGTTGTTAGTGCCATGTCTTCAGCGAACAACCAACATGGTGGACAAGAAGCTACCATTTTAGCTTTATATACGTCCATGATGCATTGGGGTGCAGTGATTGCAGCACCAGGGTATTCTGACCCAGCTGTTATAGAAGCTGGTGGAAATCCATATGGTACAAGTGTAACAATTGATGGAGATGGGAAAATGAAAGAGGATGTCGAGGCTTCGGTAAAGCATCAAGCTAAACGTACCGTGGATATCGCTCAGCGTGTAAAAGCAGGGAATTAAAAATTATTAAGCATATGACAAACTAAAAGAGACCAATCAGATTATTTTCTGGTTGGTCTCTTTTACTGATCTATCCTGTTGTTTATGGAGTGCAGGGTGGCAGAATCCCCCATATTGTTGGTTCATTTAAGCATACCATCCATTTACAGTCTGATCGGTTGGTAAGAGGTATGTTAAGATGCCTAATAAAGGTAATGTTGAAATGGCAATCATCGTTGTTGTCAAGCCAACAAGATCGATTAACGAACCGAGAGCAACCGACCCAATGGCACCCATTCCAAAGGCTAGGCCAACAATTAAACCTGACATGGTCCCAATTTTACCCGGAACAAGCTCTTGGGCATAGACGACAGTAACCGAAAAGCTAGTCATCAGCATAAACCCGATTGTAGCAAGTAATATGATGGATAGGATCGGGCCAACATAAGGTAATAAAAGCGCGAAAGGTGCTGGCGCTAATAGAGAAAAGAAAATGACATTTCTCTTGCCAAATCGATCAGCTAATGGCCCCCCTAAAAATGTGCCGAGCGCACCCATGAATAAAAAGGTAAAGATGTACAGTTGTGATTTAGCAATGCTTAGTCCATATGTTTCGATTGCATAGAATGCGTAGAAGTTACCAATCGCACTCATATACCAAGATCGGGCAAAGACTAAGAAAACGAGAATGGTGAGCGCCCCTTTAATTGCCTTGGATACCTTTTTATTTGGTTTCTTATGAATCGTTGCCGATCCGTTCTTTTTATGCTTCGCAATTTCAGCAGCATACCACTTACCAATATAAATTAAGAATAAGACGGCAATCCCCGCGATCAGGGTAAACCAAATGGCGCCAAATTGTCCGAGAGGAACCAATACCAAGGCAGTAATAACAGGAGCAAGGGCCTGGCCTGTATTCCCGCCAACTTGATAAATGGATTGAGCCAATCCTCTTCGTGGCCCTGCAGCAAGATAGGCAACACGTGACCCTTCAGGGTGAAAGATGGCTGAACCAAGTCCAATAAAGAACACACTAATAAGGATCATATAAAAGTTAGGAGCAAATGCCAATCCAAGCATACCGAACATACTACTAGTTAATCCGAGTGGAAGAGCATATGGCATTGGTTTGCGATCCGTATATACACCTACAACAGGCTGCATAACAGAGGAGACCATATTTAATGTAAATGCAATGAACCCAAGTTGGGTAAAAGTAAGTCCTAAAGAATTTTCCAAAATTGGAAACATGGCTGGAATTACAGCTTGCAAGGAGTCGTTTAGTAAGTGTGTAAGCCCGATAATAAATAAAATGGGGTACACTGTTTTTTGATCTGTATGAGTTTTCTGAGTTTTATCCATCGGATTTCCTTTCTGATCATCGATCTCTAGTTAATGAATTTCATTCATAGTATATGAATAGATAGCATAGCATATAGTTGTGGAAAATATGAAGGTAGATGGCATGTTGTTCTTATTTCTAGCGATAAATCTATGGTATACTATGTAAAAATGGAGGGGCTTACATGGTGGATAAAGAAATCAAGGCGATTCAAGATGAATATCCTGAAGACTTTGCATTATGTTATGGTTGTGGGCGTTTAAATAAGGAGGGGCATAAGTTTAGAACGGGATGGTTAGGCGAGCAGACGGTTACCGTTTACACACCACGCCCAGAGCATACAGCGATCCCGGGTTTTGTCTATGGTGGATTAATCGCTTCATTAGTTGATTGCCATGGAACAGGATCAGCGTCGTTAGCTATGCATCGTAAAAACGGATACGAACCAGGTGATGGAGTTGCACCTCCGCGATTTGTTACGGCATCAGTGCATGTTGATTTCTATAAACCAACACCACAACATGTAGCATTACAAGCGATTGGAACGATTGAGGAAGTCCATCCAAAAAGATGGAAGATTGTGACGGAAGTGGTGGCAAATGATACCGTTTATGCAAAGGGAGAAGTGGTCGCTGTCACGATGCCAGATACATTTTTGACGTAGAAAATAAAAAGCTTCCACTCTAATAAGTGAGTAGAAGCTTTTTAAATGGAACCTCTATGGCAGTTAGGATCGATCTACATCATTATTTAGTCACTTCGATAATCCCAACGGCACCCTTTGTAGCATGATTAAATTGGTGAGTCACAAATGGGTAAGTGCCTTCTTCTTTCAAGGTAAATTCAACAACAGCCCCACCGCTTGCTGGTAACATAACAGTTTGCATACCTTCAAAGTGGTTAGCCGGGTTTCCATCGAGATAAACATCTTCCATGATTGTGCCAATAACATGGAATGAACTGACTTCATTCGGCCCGACATTATTAATATAGATGCGAATCTTTTCTCCCGCTTTGGCTTGTAGGGGCTCGTCTTTTAGTGCATTGACCGTTCCATTTGTATTTGGTTGTCCTTCGTGAAGGGCTTTTGTGGAAAATACAACTTGAGATGGTACTCCATTTGTCATATCTTCTAAATCATTATATTGATACCATTCATTTTGTACAATGACATATTCTTGATCAATCTCATTATCGGTTGGGAATCCATCGGCAGGTTTAACAATAATAACACCGTGCATCCCGTTAGCAATATGAGATAATACTGGGTCTGTTGCACAATGATACATAAAAACGCCAGGACTTGAGGTTGGGAAAGAAAATGTACCATCTTCATTTGGCTCTATATCTGCAAAGCCAATATCTGGATTTGTATGAACCGCGTGAAGATCGATACTGTGCGGGATAGCTGGATCTAAATTATCTAGGGAAATATGCAGTGTATCTCCTTCCTCAACAACGAGTAATGGTCCTGGTGCTTCTCCATTAAATGTCCAGGCTTTATACTCATAACCAGGTTCAATTTCAATATCTGTTATTTGTGTCGTCATCTCAATAAACACATCTTTGCCATCACGTTCCATTTTTACGGGAACAGGTTCTTGGTTTAATCCTTGGTGTGGAACAATAATATCATCTTCATCAGCTTGGGTCGTTTGGGCAGCATCTTCTAAGTTTTCGGAGACTTCCTTAGAAGTATCAGTCCCACCACAGGCAGATAACAAGAGTAAAACACTTAATAAAACAGCAACATAAGAACGAATTCTTTTAAACATGTTTACTCACCCCATCTTCAAATAATCGATAAGATTATAAAGCGTTTAGCCATTCGAGTCGTATGCAATGGTCTAAGCTAGTAATCTGTACGACTAGAACAGGATGCCTTATCGTTACTTACAGTATAAATGATTTACACTTTCTAATTGTGATATAGATCACATACTTAGGGGTGTTTGTGGATGAATGGTGACAATATGGGTAATTATACGTAGGTAAGACGACTGTGTGAAGAGACCTTTATGAGGGAAAATACCACCCCTCCACTATGTAATAGGCACAATGGAGGGGTGTAAATTGACCTAGTCGGATCATAAACAGATTGATTAATCAGCCTGGTTTAGTCCATAATGTCATGAACGATTTCATATGAACGCAAACGATCTTCATGATTAAAAATCTGTGAGTTAATAATGACTTCATCTGCTTTTGTTTCCTCAATAAAACGCGCGAGTTTTACTTTGACGGTCTCCGCATCACCAACAATAGTTGAACGAGAATGAAGCGATTCTTGCACGGCAGCTTTCTCCGTGGCAGACCAAACCTCATCAATATTCTCAATCGGTGGCTGTAGCTTTGTCGGCTGTCCTCTTCGAAGACTTAAGAATTGCTGCTGTTGTGAAGTCGCCACCCATTCTGCTTTCTCGATTGTATCCGCCGCAATAATATTCACACCAACCATCGCATAAGGTTCAGCAAGATGTGCTGAAGGTTGAAACTGATCACGGTATAAATTCAATGCTGGGACAGTGTACTCAGGTGCAAAATGACTAGCAAATGAAAAATGAAGCCCCTTTTCAGCGGCTAGTCTTGCACTGAAGTCGCTTGAACCGAGTAGCCAGATTGGTATATCTAAACCTTGTCCAGGAACCGCATGGACTTGTCCAGCCGGTTCTTCTGCAAAGTAATTTTCTAATTCTTCCACTTGCATTGGGAAATCCCCGACTTGTGAATGTAATGTACGGCGCAGAGCAAAAGCAGTTGCTTGATCTGTCCCAGGTGCCCGTCCCAACCCAAGGTCAATGCGACCTGGATAGAGTGATTCAAGTGTTCCGAATTGTTCAGCTACGACAAGAGTTGCGTGATTCGGGAGCATGATACCACCTGAACCAATACGCATGTTCTCGGTTGCACCTGCAATATGACCAATGATAACGGAAGTTGCGGAACTGGCGATTCCCGGCATATTATGATGTTCAGCTAGCCAATAACGATGGAACCCCCACTTTTCAACATGTTGAGCTAAGTCCACACTATTTTTAAAAGATTGTCCAGGATGACTTCCCTCATTTACAGGGGCAAGATCAAGAACAGATAATGGAATTTTGTTAAACGTTTGATTCACTTTAGCCAAGTAAATTCCTCCTCTTAAGTACGTTCATTTGTATGAGATGTTACGGGGTTTGGCTATAATCGTCCAATGGAACGCTTATCATGATGAAGATGATCGTTATAAGTAATCGAAATGGGGAAAAAAACCTCCGTTTATTAGAAAGATGTCCAGTTCCCAAATTTGCAAGATCAAGCGATCTTCTATACCATAGTCATGTGAATCCATTTTATAATTACCAAAAACAGCCACGTCACTATGACATGGCGCTAAATCCGTATTATGAAATTGATTAATGTAATGCAATTTTGAAAAGAGGGTACGAAAATGAGTAAACCATCCATTTATGGATTAACATTCGAACAATTAAATACGTGGCTCATTGAGCATGGACAAAGGCGGTTTCGCACACAACAAGTGTGGAATTGGCTTTATAAAAAGCGAATCAGTAAATTTTCTGATATGAATAATGTAAATGATAAATGTATTACTTTGTTAGAGGAAAACTTTGTCATCCACACATTAAAGGAGCAAGTGAAGCAGGAATCGACTGATGGAACAATTAAGTTTCTGTTTAAACTTGCCGATGGTAACTTAATTGAGACTGTATTAATGCGTTTTAATTATGGATTATCAGTTTGTGTAACGACCCAAGTCGGTTGTAATATTGGTTGTACATTTTGTGCAAGTGGACTATTGCCGAAAAGTAGAGATCTGACAGCCGGAGAGATTGCTGAACAAATTATGAAAGTTCAGGCACATTTAGATGAACAAGCTAAAGAGGAACGAGTGAGTCATATTGTCGTCATGGGAATTGGTGAGCCATTTGATAACTTTACGAATCTAATGGATTTCCTTTATGTTATGAATGATGATCGAGGTCTCAATATTGGAGCTCGTCATATTACGGTCTCAACGAGTGGTCTCGCCCATAAAATCTATGAGTTTGCGGACACTGGAATTCAAGTGAATTTGGCCATTTCAATTCATGCGCCAAATAATGAGCTCCGGTCGCGGATCATGAAGATAAACAAAGCGTTTCCGATTGAGAAACTAATGGCAGCTGTCGATTATTATCTGGAAAAGACAAATCGCCGAATCACGTACGAGTACATTATGTTGAAGGATGTTAATGATCATAAAAAAGAGGCATTGGAACTTGCTAATTTGCTCGAAAGCTCTCGCCATCTTGCTTATGTTAACTTAATTCCTTATAATTCAGTTAGTGAACATGACCAATATCAGCGAAGCGAGTCAGCGACAATTCAAACATTCTTTGAAACATTGAAAAGTAAAGGAATTAATTGTGGGGTTCGCTGGGAACAAGGTGCAGATATTGATGCGGCATGTGGACAGTTACGAAGTAAGCAAGTTAAGAAAGACAATGCAGGTTAAATGAAAAAGAGTGGATCTTGATTATTATAAATCAGATACACTCTTTTTATTTTTCGTTTTCGAGTACATCTTTAAGTTCATCCTCAATCGTTGAATCGGCCATTTTGACATTGGCACGATAAGAAGCACGCAATATTAAATGCCCAGAAACTGGGGCGGTCAGGAAGACGAAAATAATCCCTAAAATTAAGCGAACACTAATAAAGGACTCACTAATCCATAAATAAAGAAAAGCTCCAATCAACGTTAATAAGACGGCTAATGTAGTTGTCTTTGTTGCCGCATGTGCCCGGGTATATATATCTGGAAACCGAATAATCCCGATGGCACTAATCACACTGAGGATACTACCGATTAAAATAAGCAGTGCTCCAATGAGTTCATAACCTACGCTTCCGTTCAATGATAACACCTCTTTCCAGAAATTTAGAAAAGGCAATCGTACTAATAAAGGCTAAGATGCCCAAAATCAAAATAACCTCTAGAAATGCCTTTGTATGATACAAGATCGAAATAATCGCAATAGCAGAGATTAAATTAACCCCGATAACATCCATTGCAATGACACGATCTGAAAAAGAAGGACCGAGAATGATCCGAATAAATGTAATGGCAATAGCAATGCCGTATAAGATAAGCGAAGTCACTAATATCGTTTCTATCATTATCTAGTCACCTCCATAATCGCCTTTTCGAATCGAGCAAGCGAGTCTTCTAAATCCTTACGCGTTTGTTCAATATCCATGGCATGAATATAGAAGGCATCTCCTTCAGGTGTCACTTCCATCACGACAGATCCAGGTGTCAATGTAAGGAGTAAGGCGAGTGTGGGTACTTCCCATTCCCCTTGTAACACGGTTTCATAACGAAAGATACCAGGTTTTATTTTGATTTTTGGACTTAGCACTTGTTTAATAACGACAACTGCTGATTGCAATGTTTCAGAAATAAAGATGAGAATCAACTTCATGATCGAGTAAAACCGATGAAGATAAAATCGCCCTCCGAAGAAACGCCGCATCGTAAAGACGATCACAATACCAACCATAAAACCGGCTACAAAGGTCGTAAATTTAAACACACTTTCATCTTTGAAAAGAACCCATAGAAAGGCAATAAACAGATTAAGTAGAAATTGCGCGGGCATTTTCATTCACCTCCATGTTGTGTCGTTAATCCCTAGATAAAACAGCATCAATGTATAGATCTGGATTGGCTAATGTATTGGCTGCGTCCATAACATACGCGGATAGGCCTTCCGCACCTAAACCAAGTCCAATTGTTGCGATCGCGAATAAAATAGACGGGATGATAATTCCCTTTTTGAGTGGCTTTTGATCTTCTTCACTAATGATTGTCTCGCCCCAGAATGTACTCATGAAGACGCGGAGCAATGAATAGAGTACAAAAAGGCTTGATATGAAACTAATGGCCAGCAAGATATAGGCGCCTGACTCGATAGCTGCTTGACCCATTAATACCTTTCCAATAAAGCCACTGAATGGCGGAATCCCTGCTAATGAAAGCATCGTAATGAAAAACAACCAACCTAAAACAGGATAATTTCGGATGAGACCACTCATTTTTTCGAGTCTGGCGGTACCGGTCAAATAAATCATTGTTCCTGCAATCAAGAATAACAAAGCTTTTACAATCATGTCATGAATTAAGTAATAAATTGCTCCTTCAAACGCGATGGGCGTAGCAAGAGCAAGCCCGACCAAAATAAAACCGACGGCAATGACCACGTTATAAGAAACAATTTGGCGAATATCGTTATAAGCAATGGCACCAAGACTTCCACCTATGAGGGTGATGGCAGCCATAACTCCAATAAATGTATGGGTAATTGAAGGCTCATGGTAAAATATGAGTGTAAACATGCGGAACAGCGCATAAATACCCACCTTTGTTAACAAGGCTCCAAATAAGGCAGCAATGGCTGTTGGTGGTGCGCTATATGATCCGGGCAACCATTGAAAGAGCAATAACCCAGCCTTTAAACTAAAGACAATGAGAAATAGTATACTAATGACAGTTAACAGTGGTGTTTGTCCTGATTCAGCAACAAGCTCAGATAGATGCGCTAAGTTTAATGTTCCTAACGTACCATATAAATAGGCAATCGCAACGAGGAATATCCACGACGATATAATATTAATCGTAATATATTTCAAGGAAGCTTTCAGCTGTCTTTTTGTTCCACCTAAAGAAATGAGTACGTAGGAAGCAACTAACATGACTTCAAAGTTAACAAATAGATTAAATAAATCGCCTGTGAAAAATGACCCAATCACACCGGCAACAAGAAAGTTTATAAAAGGATAAAAGAATGTCTTTTCCCGTTCAGCACCGATCGAATACATCGCATAAATTATGCAGACAGCCGCAACAATACTCGTTGTTAAAACAAGCAAGGTTGCAAAAGAATCCGCTACAAAAAGTATGCCATACGGTGGAAGCCAATCCCCAAAATCCAGGCGCAATACCCCTTCCGCTTGAATCCGATTGAGAATGACAATGCTTATGATTGCATTGGCTATCATTGCACTTACACTAAGCCAACGCTGAACATGGATAAATCGTCTTAAAAACACAAGTAGGATCCCTGTTAAGAGCGGAATAATCATTGGTAATACAAGAATGTTATTCATCGTTCATCCCCCGCAGTTCCATTAAGTTATCGGTCCCTAACTCCTCATATGAACGATAGGCTAAAACAAGAAATACGGAGGTAACCCCAAAGCTAATCACAATGGAAGTTAAAATTAATGCTTGTGGAAGGGCATCAACGAATTGTGCGGTTTTTTCACCGAGAATAGGTACACTACTTCCTTTAAATCCACCCATTGACATGAGAAATAGATGCCCAGCATGGGTGAGAATCGTTGTTCCTAAGATTACACGAATTAAATTCTTAGAAAGTAATAAATAAGTAGCGACCGTGACGAGAACGCCAGCGAGAATTATGATTAATGTTTCCATTCCTACACATCCTTACTAATGCTTAATATAATCGTTACTACAACCCCGACGACTGCTAAGGCAACCCCTAATTCGAAAATCGAAACGGTTGCTAATTCGGTCATGCCAAAAAACGGGAAGTCATAGACTTTAAAGCTTTGCGTTAGAAAAGGAACATCATAAAAAAGAGAAATCATCCCAGTTCCGACAACAATGAATGTCCCAAATGCGGCAACAAGCTTAAAGTCAACAGGAAATCCAACCTGAACCGTTTCGATATCAAAGGCGAGACAGAGTAATATAAAAGCGGAGGCGAGAACAAGTCCACCAACAAATCCACCACCTGGCGCATTATGCCCGGAGAAGAATAAGTAGAAGGCAAGGGTTAAGATAATGACGACCACAACTTTTGTAACGGATTGTAAGATTACATCATTGATCTTCAATATTCTTCGCCTCCTTTTTAGCTTTTAATTTAACGATCGAATAAACTCCAATGCCAGCGATAAAGAGAACGACGACTTCAAGCATTGTATCAAAGGCACGGAAATCCCCTAGGATAGCATTCACAATATTTAGTCCACCTGTTAGCTCATCAGGATTCTCAAAGTAACTTGATATGGTCTCAAATAGTTTCCCGCTTTGGACAGATAAGGCGATCAGAACAAACAAGCCACCAACTGAAATGGAGATAAAAAGATTGATAATTTTCGTCTTGCGTTTCGGCTTCTCTTTCTCCCACTCTGGTAAAAAGTAGAAACAGAGTAAGAATAAGGCCGTTGTCGCTGTCTCAACGACAATTTGGGTGAGTGCGATATCTGGTGCACGGAAAACAACGAATAACATGGCAATGGAAAAGCCAAGTACACCATTCAATAAAATTGCTGTTAACCGTGACTTTGCAACAAGTATCATTAAACTAGCCGTGATCATAACGAGAAAGATGATGACTACAAATGTTGTGATAGGTGCATCATTCGTCATATCAAATGAGAAAGCGTTCGTATAAAATAAGGTACCTCCGACTCCAAAAATTAAGAAGACATAGATGTATACTAAATAATGACGGAGCAAACCGGTCATATAAAAGGAAGTAATCACTGTAGAGCGATTTTCCAAGCGGATCAATAGGTTATTATAGAGTGAATCAAGCGTCCACCTTCGCGGGAATAAAAAATAGATCCTTTTCCAGTGTCGAAATGTTCGGTATAAAAGAGTTCCGAGAATAATGATGCCGATCGTCATAAGCAGTTCAGTGTTCACTCCATGCCAAATCGAGATGGGTTGCCCAAGATAATTAGGTTCATTAAATAAGGGGTACATGCTCGCCATGGCTGGGCGGATTAAGTAATTTCCAATGATGTTTGGAAAGATAAAAATGAGAACAACTAAGCTAGCTAGTGTGATCGGCGCTATCAACATACCGTAAGAAGCTTCTGCAGATCGCCTCTCTTTTTTATCCTGTTGTAGCGGCCCAAAAAACGTTTGAAAGACAATAATCATACAATAGACAAAGGTAAAGACACTCGCTATCCAAGCAATGATTGGAAAGAGTACACCAAATGTTTCCAATGAAAAGATATCAAGTTGTTTAATGTTTAGTGCCGCTGTAAAAAACATCTCTTTACTTAGGAATCCATTAAATGGTGGAAGTCCCGCCATTGAAAAGCTACCAATTAATGTGACGGTAAATGAGATGGGCATTAAGGCCATTAATCCACCAAGTCTCCGTAGATCTCTTGTCCCAACTTGGAAATCTAAGATCCCAACGATCATAAAGAGGGCACCCTTAAATGTGGAATGATTGACGAGATGGAAGAGACCGGCAAATGCAGCCTGTGTATAGATCACGGTTTCGATGTTAACATCCACATATAAGGAAGCAGATCCCATACCGAGTAATGCCATGATCAATCCAAGCTGACTGATCGTGGAATAAGCAAGTAAGGCCTTCAAGTCTGTTTGCCTGATCGCCGAAAAGGCACCCCAAAAAAGGGTAATCAGACCGATTCCGCTCACCAGCCAGAACCAAGCTATTTCTCCACCGAATACGGGTGTAAAACGTGCGACTAAGTAGATTCCAGCTTTGACCATTGTGGCAGAGTGTAAATATGCACTAACAGGTGTAGGTGCTTCCATTGCATCAGGAAGCCAAATATGAAATGGGAATTGGGCAGACTTTGTGAATGCCCCAAGTAGTATTAAGATCATAGCCGGTAGAAATAAGGCATGTTCTTTAAAGTTCGCAATGATTGGGATGATCTCTCGCACACTGAATGTGTCTGTGATGGTATAAAGCATAATAAAGCCAGCTAACATGGCAAATCCACCACTTACCGTAATGAGTAGGGATTTCTTTGCCCCATATCGAGAGCCTTTACGATGATACCAAAATGCGATTAGTAAAAAGGAGGAAATACTCGTTAATTCCCAGAACAAATATAAAATCATAAGATGATCAGTAAAGACAACACCAAGCATTCCACCCATAAATAAAAGCAGGTAAATATAAAAGTGTTGTAGCGATTCCTCAGCGGATAAATAATAAATGGAGTAAAGTACGACTAGAGCGCCAATACCGGTAATGAGCAATCCTAAAATCATACTTAAGCCATCAAGATATGTAATGAAATTAATGTCAAATGAAGGAATCCAGTTGAACGTATGTAAATAAGTCTTCCCTTTTGCAATAGCGGGTATGTAGCGAACGAGAGCGATGAACAGAATTGTTGGAACAGCCAGTACAAACCAACCTATATGTAAACGTGAAAGTCTTTTATACAAGAATGGAATAAGTAGGGCTGCTAGAAATGGAATAAATATAGCCGTTTTCGCAGTTAACAAAGTCAAACCTCCTCGTTTTTTAATTATGAAATAAGTCCGTTCAATAATAGGTTAATGAATTTCATAATTTCTATTTATAGCTATGGTAACTATGAAATTCATTCGTATTAGGTATGAAATTATGGTTATGCTTTGTTGAAAGGACTATAAAAATGAAGGTTAAGGTGCCATCAGGATACGATAAATGTTTTCTCAGTTAATTATATACTAAACATATATTCGCTGCACTTCATATGATTATTCAATAGAGGAGGGAATATTGTTGAACCTCTGGATTTATTAGGGTAGATCCTTTATGATGGATTGAATCAAGTGGCGCTTCGAATAATAATTTAACTTGTATTTATTTGTGAACCGCTTTAAAGTAAGGAAGTAATAATTAAAGAGGTGACTGTACCTTGCGAGAGGTGAAGGGACATATGGATGAGAGTATTTTAGTTTGCGTATATTACGGTCCGAATGGAGAGCGATTAATTAGAAGAGGTCATAAATTAGCGGGAATGACGGATTGCCCGTTATACGTCCTCACAGTTGATCAACGCCCATCAGACGAATTCGATGCAGAAAAAATGAGCTATATTGAACAGTGGCAAGAGTTGTCAGAGGAGTTAGGCGTTGAGAAATTCATTATAAAAGATAATGAATCACGCTCATCTGTCAAGGCGATTAAAGAAGTAGCGTATAAATACAATGTTACACAGGTGATCATTGGAGAGACACCTCAAAATAGATGGGAAGAAATAACAAAAGGTTCGTTTGTAAATGTGTTGCTTCGGGAACTGCTATTTACAGATGTTCATATTGTCTCAGTAGATCGAACGGTTGATGACGATGGAGAAACCAACTATGAAAAAGGAGTTCGTGGTTTCTTGCAAAAGGATGGAAAAAGCTATCAACTCAGCTTTAATCGGTCGAGGAAAAACAGATATGAAGGTGTGTTTTATAAAGAGATCGGTACGGATTTTAATAATGGAATGTTTAAATTCGCCTATGGCGGTAAGACCTATCAAGTTCATGTTACGGAAGGTAGGGTTAACGAGCCAATCAAAGAACCACCAAACGTAAAATAAACTGAATGGGTCGACAAAGACACACATCTAAGTAATTCAAATGTGTGTCTTTGTTTTTTGTTTATGAGAAAAACTTGACCAAAACCCTATTCTAGTGTAAAGTTAGCTATTATTTCAAAAAATCAGACAAGTTTGATTTTTATTTGGATAGTCTAATGGAGGGGGAGCTAAAATGAAAAAGTGGTTGGGTTTAACCATACTAGGAATAGCCAGTGTCATATTTTTAGCTGCCTGTGGCAGTAGCGCCGAAGATGCGGATGGAACATCTGATACAGGAGAAACATATAAAGTAGGGGCCACACAGATTGTTGAACATCCATCTCTTGATAGGGCATATGAAGGTTTTCAAGCGGCAATAAAGGAAGCAGGCATAGATGTTGAATTTGATTTACAAAGTGCACAGGGAGATCAAAACAATGTGAAGCCAATTGCTGATAATTTTGTAGCAGATGGTGTCGATTTGATTTTTGCCAACTCTACCCCGAGTGCACTTGGTGCCTTGCAAGCGACAAATGATCTTCCGATTATCTTCACATCGGTAACAGACGCTGTCGATGCTGGGTTAATAGAAGATATGGAAAAACCAGGAGAAAATATTACAGGTGTTGTTGATCTCCATCCAGATGCAATTGAGAAGACGGTAGAGTTTATGGATGAAAATTTCGCGGATTCGACGGTTGGATTAATCTATAATGCAGGAGAGCAAAACTCGGTTACTCAGATTGAAGCGATCGAAGAAGCGGTTGAAGGAACGAGTTTAAGTTTAGTAGATCGAACCGTATCAAGCTCAGCTGAAGTTCAACAAGCCGCAACAACATTAGTAGAAGATGCAGATGTGTTTTATATTATAACGGATAATACCGTCGTATCTGCGCTAGACAGTGTAGTAGGCGTTGCGAATGATAATGAGATTCCGCTACTAGTTGGCGAACCTGATTCATTGGAAGTCGGAGGATTTGCAACCTTTGGGATTGACTATTATACAATGGGTTATCGTACAGGGGAAATGGCGGTTGATATTTTAACGGGAGAGAAAACAACGCAAGATTTCCTCGTTGAATATCCACCAGAAATTCAACTGTATATGAATAAAGAGAATGCTGAAAGCCAAGGTGTTGAATGGAATGAAGCATGGGACGAAGAAGCAGAATTCGTTGAAACAGAGTAAAATCAATCATTCAATTCGTTATAACATATAAAAGTAGTGCGTAACATAAAAGCAGGCCTTGGCCTGCTTTATTATGCTATACATTAATGAACTTCATAATACTGGTTTAGTGCAACACCGATACAACATATAGTTTCGTTGAACCATTCTTAACTACATGCCGTATCGATGTTGCTGATTTTGGCAATTATGAAATTCATTCACATATAAATGAATTTCATTAATATGATTCATTATTGGAAGTGAAGGATGGGGGGATATCATGTTTATTTCATTGTTTGGTGCTGTTGAATCGGGAGCCATTTATGCAATCATGGCTTTAGGAGTGTATCTATCATTTCGTGTCCTGGATTTTCCGGACTTAACAGTTGATGGTAGCTTCGTAACAGGAGCTGCAGTAGCTACTGTTTTAATTATGAACGGTATGTCGCCGATTTCAGCTACACTGTTAGCAGCAGTGGCCGGATTTATTGCAGGTTGTATGACTGGTTTTCTACATACGAAAGGGAAAATTAATGCGTTATTGTCTGGAATATTAATGATGATCGCCCTTTATTCTATAAATTTACGAATTATGGATAGACCACAATTATCATTATTAAATGAATCCACTATTATCAGTCAGTTAAAGTCATTTTGGGGAAAAACGGGTTTTGACTCACTTTTTAATGGGATCCTTTCAACGCTTGGAGTTGATAAACTTCCATCAACATGGGCGATTGTTATCATCATGCTTATTGTGACATTAATGATTAAGTTTTTAACCGATTATTATTTAAAAACGGAAGTTGGTCTGGCACTTCGAGCAACCGGAGATAATCAGCGAATGATTCGAAGCTTTGCGGCGGATACCGATACACTTATTATTGTTGGGATTGGTATATCCAATGCTCTTGTCGCTCTTTCTGGAGCACTCATAGCACAACATAGTGGGTTCGCAGATGTGGGAATGGGGATTGGTATGATTATTATTGGGCTTGCTTCCGTCATTATTGGAGAAGCTCTTTTTGGAACAAAGACAATTGCCCGGGCAACATTGGCTGTAATTGGTGGCGCAATTATTTATCGTATTGTTGTAACGTTAGCATTACGTGTTGAATTTCTAGAAACAGGAGATATGAAACTCATTACCGCACTCCTCGTCGTCGTATCCTTAGTAGCACCTAAAATACTTCAGACCCGTAGAGAAAAGAAGCGACGGTTACAAAAGCGGGCGAATCTTATTAGTCAAAAGAAAATAGAGGGGGTGTAGCATGTTAAAACTACGTCATATTTCAACGACCTTTAATGAGGGAACACTTGATGAAAAGAAAGCATTACGGTCCATCAACTTATCGCTCAAACCGGGTGAATTTGTCACCGTTATTGGAGGTAATGGGGCTGGCAAGTCAACGTTGTTAAACGTTATCTCAGGTATCCAACCCCCAGATGTCGGTGATATTCTCATTGGTGATAAAGAGGTGACTCATTTGCCGGAATATAAACGTGCCGCCTATATTGGGCGCGTATTCCAAGACCCTATGGCAGGTACAGCTCCTTCCATGACCATTGAGGAGAATCTAGCAATGGCTTACTCACGCAATCGAAGAAGAACATTAAAGCTTGGCGTATCCAAAAAACGCAAAGCCCTTTTTAAGGAGTACTTAGAAACATTAAATTTAGGTTTAGAAAACAGACTGTCAGCAAAGGTCGGTTTGCTCTCTGGTGGAGAAAGGCAGGCATTGTCCTTGTTAATGGCTACGTTTACCGAGCCGAATATCTTATTGTTAGATGAACATACAGCAGCACTTGATCCTTCACGCGCCGAGCTGATCACCGAATTGACGGAAGAAGTAGTTCGGAAATTTGATCTGACGACATTAATGGTTACGCATAATATGCAACAGGCCTTGGATTTAGGCGATCGTTTATTTATGATGGATGCCGGTGAGATTATTTTTGATGTCACAGGAAAGGAAAAGGAGAAATTAACCATTGAAGGCTTAATGCATGAGTTTCAAAAACGCCGTGGAATTCAGTTTAAGGATGATCGCGCGGTATTAGGTTAAATCAGTACTCCATTTATACATAAAAAAAGACGAAGTCCTAAGCGGATCATGGGACTTCGTCTTGTACTTTTAAATTAGTGAATTGATTTCAATGAGGACTTCTTTAATGTTTCGATTGTGGATGACTCTGTCAGCGTACTGATCAAGCTGGGTAGGTTCACGGTTAATAATGACGAGTTTCGCATTGCTTTCTTTTGCTTGAATCGGAAACATATTTGCTGGTGTCACAGATAAAGAGGAACCAAGAACAATAAATAGGTCAGCATGTGTTGATTCCTTTTCAGCTTGCATGAATGCTTCCTGGGGAAGAGATTCACCAAATAACACAATACCAGGACGTGTAATACCATCACAATCTGAACAGAAAACATCACCTTGTAAATAGGCATCCCTATCTTTCGGTTCCAGACAATGGTGACAATGAAAGAGACGGAAGGTCCCATGTAACTCGATGACTTCTTGACTGCCGGCATCACTGTGGAAACCATCGACATTTTGCGTAATAATACTCTTAACCATTCCTTTGCTTTCCCACTCTGCTAATAATTCATGGCCTTTATGTGGCTCGTATTTAGTTATCTCTGAAAGACGGTGCCGATAGAATTCCGTGAATTCATCCTGGTTATGGATTAAGGCATTCACATTAGCTAATTCATCCGGATTAAACCTTTTCCAAAGTCCACGTCCTTCTGAACGAAAGTCAGGTAGTCCACTTTCCGTTGACATTCCCGCACCTGTATAGATTACTGTATGTTTTGCTGATTGAAGCATGTTGGCAAGTTCTTTCATAAAACTCAACTCCTTATCTTATAGTCTACCGAATGATGACGATGGAACCAAGGATTCACTCCATAAAAAAACTTGTAGGCATCATCCCTACAAGTTTTATCGTGTATTATTCAACTTTCGCTGTTCCAAAATTGATTAAACGACTCCATGAGCGATCATCGTATCGGCAATGCGAGTGAACCCGGCAATATTCGCGCCGACAACTAAATTCCCAGAGAATCCATAGTCTTCCGCTGCGATAATACTGTTTTCATAAATATCGATAATGATCTTATGAAGTTCCTCATCCACTTGTTCAAAAGTCCATGGCATGCGTGCACTGTTTTGTGCCATTTCTAGTGATGATACTGCTACACCACCAGCATTGACAGCTTGTGCGGGTCCAAAAAGTACGTTGTGATTTAAAAAGATGTCAATTGCTTCGGCTGTCGAAGGCATATTAGCACCTTCTGCAACTACCTTTACGCCATTATCGACCAGTTTTTGAGCGGCTTCATGATCTAATTCATTTTGGGTAGCACATGGTAATGCGATATCACAAGGAACACCCCATATACCAGCACAATCCTCGAAATATTCTGCCCCTGGATGTGTCGTCACATATTCGCTAATTCGACGAGACTCAGTTAATTTAATTCGTTTGACGGTCTTTAAGCTCAGCCCGTTAGGATCATAGACATATCCATTGGAGTCACTGCAAGCGACAACTTTAGCACCTAGTTTTATGGCTTTTTCCATGGCATAGATCGATACATTACCAGATCCAGAAATGATCACCGTACTGTCTCGCATGGATAATCCATTATCTTTTAGCATTTCTTGGACAAAATAAATGGCTCCATAACCAGTTGCCTCGGTACGGCCCAAACTACCACCATAATTAATACCTTTACCAGTTAAAACACCAGCTTCAAATGCACCACGGATCTTTTTATATTGACCAAACATATAACCGATTTCTCGAGGACCGACCCCAATATCCCCTGCAGGAATATCGGTATCAGGCCCAATATATTTAGAGAGTTCAGTCATAAAGCTTTGGCAGAAACGCATAATCTCTAAATCTGACTTTCCTTTTGGATCGAAATCAGCCCCACCTTTAGCTCCGCCAATAGCTTGACCAGAAAGGGAGTTCTTGATTGTTTGCTGGAGACCTAGGAATTTCATAATGCTAGAACTTACAGACGGATGAAATCGAATACCACCTTTATACGGACCCATTGTACCGTTAAATTGTACGCGGTAACCACGATTTACATTTACTGTACCTTCATCATTCACCCAGGGAACTTGGAAGGAGATCGTGCGCTCAGGTTCAACGATTCGATCAATAATACCTTTTTCCATATATGTTGGATGTTTCACAAGGACAGGTATAAGGGAGTCAAGTAAAGTGTTAACGGCTTGATGATATTCAGCTTCATGAGGATTTCGTTGTTTCACTGTTTCAAATATGTTGTTCATATATTCACGTACTTTAATTTCTTTTTTATGAGGTGTTTTGCTTTTTATTGTCATAAACAATCAAATCCTCCTTTTTAAATTTATGTATAGAGGTCCTTCTGTTATGATGGAAAGAAAATAGGTGAAAGGATGCAAGCTTTACTTATTTTGCCACAATCCGAATGATTCATACAAATAATGGAGAAAGGCATTCTGATGGCTCGTTTTTTATAGTCGAAAAAACGAGAGATTTGTTGAGCGTACTCTATGAATGATAACCGAAGCTTAACAGTAATTCAATTCTACACAAGTTAAACAATCTAATCAATACAATAAATAGATGTAATCAATGCTAATATGAGATGATAGAGGGGGGTGATGATGATGGAGCTTAGGCAAATTAGGTATTTCATTGAAGTTGCGAAACGAGAACATGTAACAGAAGCTGCGGAAGCTTTACATGTAGCACAATCCGCAGTCAGCAGACAAATTTTTAATTTAGAAGCTGAATTAGGAGTTGCTCTCTTTATACGCAAAGGGCGGAACATTAAATTAACGGCAATCGGTAAGATCTTTTTAGAACATATGGAACAAGCGATTCATGCCATTGAAGATGCCAAGCAAGTAGTAAGTGAATATACAGATCCAAAGCGTGGGACGATCCAGGTCGGCTTCCCGAGCAGTTTAGCAACCTATATTTTACCGACTGCATTAGCCGCTTTTCGTAGCGAATATCCGGATATTCGTTTTAAGCTTAATCAACAACCCTATTATGATCTGATCGAGGCGGTTATAAAAGGGGAGATCAATTTTGCGTTAGTAGCTCCCGTTCCGACAGATGGAAGTGAAGTACGAGGGGAAATATTATTTACAGAGAAAATTGTTGCCTTATTACCAATGAGTCATCCATTCGCTAAGGAATCAGTACTTCGATTAAGCCAGCTGAGAGATGATCACTTTATTTTATTCCCAGAAGGTTTTATGTTAAGAGAGGTCGTTGAAAGAGTTTGTCAACAACATGGTTTTCGTCCAAACGTATCTTTTGAAGGGGAGGATATTGGTGCAGTTAAAGGGCTTGTTTCTGCTGGAAGCGGTGTATCGCTCATTCCAGAGAGCGCATTGGTTGATCATTTGCCACGTGCAACAGTGGCCATCCCCATTAATGAACCGCTTCTAACCCGTACAGTCGGTATGATTATGCCAGAAGATCGCCAATTACTTCCAACCGAAAAGCTATTTTACGAGTTTTTAAGCAATTTCTTCCTACGACTAGAGCAATTCCAAAAATGATGATATAGATTGAATTTCATAATGTTCTATGATAGTCTTTATATACAATATATTGATATTAATTCAAGTTAAAACACTATATGTAGTAGAACAAGTTAAGGTGATAAACGTATTATCTTAAAAGGGAATCCAATAGTAATATGGAACTGCCCCCGCAACTGTACGTGTTTACGAGCGATTAATCCACTGTATCTAGCTAAAAAGGTTTGATGTGGGAAGGGGATCGCATAAATCGTGTTCAAAAAACTACTGTATATGATTTTATACAGGAATGTTTTGAGTAACCTTTCATAGGTTAAAACACAAGTCAGGAGACCTGCCATAACTTGTCGATTCATTTTTCCGGGGTGGAGAAGGTGATTCGGTAGAACAATTTGAACCATGTTCTATCGTTTTATGCCGTTTACCTCCTTGGTAGGCGGCTTTTTGAATTGGTTTATGCTTGATTCAAGAAGCCAGCAACAACAAGGGAGACGTTTTAATGATGACTAAAGAACAAGTAGAAGAGTTAATTGAAAAATCAACAACAGGACTGAAGGTACAAGCAGATGCTTATCGTGAAAAGGTCTTTAGAGTGATTCCTGAACATGCACGTATGGAACAAATCACAGAGATCCTTGTTAAAACAGCCCTAGAAAATATAGATGAAGCAAATCCAGATTGGACCTATGTGGCAAGCCGTGTATATTTAGCAGATCTTTATCGTCAAGCCACTAGCAATCGGCAGTCAGACCCGAACGATCAGTATGGGGACTTCTACCAATTAATTAAACAATTAACAACGAGTGGAATTTATTCACGAAATGTGATTGATCATTATACAAAAGATGAAATTGATTATCTCGCTCAACAAATCAAGCCTGAACGAGATCTGTTATTTGATTATCTAGGCCTTTATACGCTAGCAACAAGGTATTTAGCGACCGATCATAATCAAAATGTATTCGAACTACCACAGGAGCGTTGGCTGATGATCGCGATGTATCTCATGCAGGATGAACCAGCAAGTAAGCGAATCGAACTTGTTAAAGAGGCGTATTGGGCTTTAAGCAACTTATATATGACCGTTGCGACACCAACCTTAACAAATGCTGGTAAATCACATGGGCAACTATCCAGTTGTTTCATTGATACAGTTGATGATAGTTTACAATCAATTTATGACAGCAATACAGACATTGCTAAACTATCAAAAAATGGCGGTGGTATTGGGGTCTATATGGGCAAAATTAGAGCGCGAGGCAGCTCCATCAAAGGATATAAAGGAATGTCAAGTGGTGTCGTGCCTTGGATTAAGCAATTAAATAATACGGCCGTAAGTGTTGATCAGCTTGGTACACGCAAGGGTGCGATTGCGATTTACTTAGATGTATGGCATCCAGATATTGAGTTGTTTTTAGACTTAAAATTAAATAATGGGGATGAACGGATGCGGGCCCATGATATCTTTACAGGTGTTTGTTTACCGGATTACTTTATGGAACAAGTCGATAAGCGGGGAGATTGGTATTTATTTGACCCTCACGAAGTGCGACAAGTGATGGGGTATTCATTGGAAGATTTTTATGATGAGGAAAAAGGCGATGGCACATGGAGAAAGAAATATGAAGAATGTGTGCAATCAGATCTACTTACGAAAACAAAAGTGCAAGCAATTGATATTATGAAGCGCATCTTAAAATCCCAATTAGAGTCGGGAACCCCTTTCATGTTTTATCGGGATGAAGTGAATCGGGCAAATGCGAATGATCAAGAAGGTCTCATTTATTGTTCGAACTTATGCACCGAAATTACGCAAAATCAATCACCTACACAATTTTTAGAAGAATATGTAGAAAATGAAGATACGATCGTAAAAAAGTACAAAACAGGCGACTATGTTGTTTGTAACTTAAGTTCGATTAATTTAGGACGAGCAGTGATCGATGACGTACTTGGTCGGTTAATTAAAATTCAAGTTCGTATGCTTGATAATGTCATCGATATCAACACATTACCAATTAAACAAGCACAGTTAACCAACCAAAAGTACCGAGCAATTGGACTGGGAACATTTGGTTGGCACCACTTATTGGCACTTAAAGGGATCGAATGGGAGTCCGAACAGGCTGTCACCTATGCTGATGAGCTGTATGAGAACATCGCTTATATCACAATTAAAAACAGTATGGAGTTAAGTAAGGAAAAAGGGAGTTACCCAACATTTACGGGAAGTAAATGGGAGACAGGAGCCTATTTCTCAAATCGGAACTATGCTGATGAAAAATGGCTGTCATTGGCTGAAAACGTGAAAGAATATGGGATGAGAAATGGTTATTTAATGGCTGTCGCTCCGAATTCAACAACGGCGATGATTGCAGGATCTACTGCGAGTATCGATCCTGTGTTTAAATCATTTTATAGTGAGGAAAAGAAAGACTTTAGAATACCGACAACAGCGCCAGATTTAGACCATCATACGTATGAAATTTATCGACGTTCTGCTTATATCGTTGATCAAAGATGGTCTGTTCGCCAAAATGCAGCTCGTCAAAAGCATATTGATCAAAGCATTTCATTTAATATCTATGTACCCAATACGATTCGAGCCTCTGTCTTATTGGATGTACATTTGCAAGCATGGAAATCAGGGTTAAAGACAACTTATTATGTCCGTTCAACAGCGAGTGATATTGAGGACTGTGAGTGGTGTGAAAGTTGAGAGCCCTTATTGCATACTTAACATATAGCGGAAACACGAAGGAAGTAGCAGAGCGGATTGCTAGCGGAATTGAACAAC
>DATGSG010000055.1:0-4540 GCA_035302925.1 Virgibacillus sp.
TCAGGATGAATATACCGTAAAGGCTGGAGAAGAGGTTAAAATAAGCCTGGTAAATGAAGAAGGAACACATGGAATTGCAATTGATGACCTTGATGTAAAAATTGATGGTGACGGTGAGGCTACCTTTACACCAGAAGAACCTGGAGAATACACAATATATTGCAGCATTCCTTGTGGTCAAGGACATAGTGATATGGTATCTACTCTAATTGTAGAGTAATTATGTAAAAGGTTTCCACATAGTAAATAAAACAAAACCCAAAAAGTATATAATCAACTTTTGCCCCCAGCATTAATAGTTAATGCTGGGGGCAAACTATTTGAAAACATGTTTCATTGTAATTCAATTCTAATTTTCTTTACGCCTTTAACAGCTTCGCATTAATCGCAACAATAATCGTACTTAAGCTCATTAAAACTGCTCCAACTGCTGGACTTAAAACAATTCCAATAGGTGCTAAAACCCCAGCTGCCAATGGAATAGCAAAAATGTTATATCCTGTTGCCCACCATAAGTTTTGAACCATTTTTCGATATGTCTTTTTCGATAAATCCATTAAATCCACAACATCCTTTGGGTTGCTTTTAACAAGTACAACATCGGCTGTTTCCATAGCTACATCAGTCCCTGCACCAATTGCAATTCCTAAGTCAGCTGTCGCTAAAGCGGGAGCATCGTTTACTCCATCTCCTGTCATTGCTACCCGCCAACCTTTTTCCTGAATTTCCTTCACTTTATTAGCTTTGTTGTCTGGCAAGACTTCTGCATAAACCTCATCTATATCCAGTTGTTTCGCCACCCAGTGAGCCACTTTTTCATTGTCACCTGTAAGCATAATGGAATGAACATCTTTTTCCTTTAACAATGCAATAGCCTCTTTAGCCGATTCGCGAATAATATCTGCAAGTGCAATCATGCCAATTAATTCTTCATCTAGCACAACAAACACAACCGTCTTTCCTTCATTAGACATCCTATTAAACCGTTGTTTATCATATTCGATGTTTTGACTATTAACAAAACCAGGACTTACAACATTTACTTTTTTCCCTTCTATGATTCCTTCTATCCCTTTGCCTGTAATCGATTTAAAATCTTGAACACCTTTAAGTTTTATCTCTTTATCTTGTGCTGATTTTAAGATTCCAACAGCTATTGGATGTTCAGAATTTTGTTCCAAGCTTGCTGCCCAAGAAATAACTTCTTCATCACTAAATCCATCGTTAGATATAACATCTGTTATTCCAAATTTCCCTTCTGTAAGTGTTCCTGTTTTATCAAACACTACAGCATTTAAATTTCGGGCTCCTTCAAAATTAGCTCGATTACGAATTAATAAACCTTTATTAGCTGAAATAGATGTTGATACAGCTACAACAAGTGGGGCAGCTAACCCTAACGCATGTGGACACGTTATGACCATGACAGTAACCATCCGTTCGATTGCTACATCAAAGGAATAGCCTAACATCAACCAAATAATTAACGTAGTAACACCAGCCCCTAAAGCAAGATAAAATAACCATTTAGCTGCCCTATTCGTCAAATCCTGAGTTTTCGACTTTGATTCTTGTGCTTCTTTGACTAATGTAATAACCTGAGACAAATAAGAGTCTTGACCCGTTTTTTCAACTTGAATAGTTAGGGATCCTTCATTATTTATTGATCCGCCTATTACTTCATCCCCTTTGTTTTTTTCAACAGGGATTGACTCTCCAGTTAACATCGATTCATCTATAGTTGAATTACCTTCAAGTATTTTACCATCTACAGGAATTTTCTCTCCTGGTTTAACGAGTACCTTATCTTCATTTTTAAGTTCAGAAATTGATACATCATGCACTTGGTCATTTTCATCAAGTTTGTGCGCTTCACTTGGCATTAACTTAACAAGCTGCTCCAATGCATTAGATGCCCCCATTACTGACCGCATTTCAATCCAATGTCCTAGTAGCATAATATCTACTAACGTAGCCAGTTCCCAAAATAAATTATGACCTTCCAAACCGAATACTACAAAGGCGCTATATCCATACGCAATTGTAATAGCAAGACCAATAAGTGTCATCATTCCTGGGTTTTTGTCTTTTAACTCACCAATGCCACCAGTAATAAATGGCCAACCCCCATAGAAAAATACAAACGAAGAAAGTACAAATAAAATATATTGATCATTTGCAAATCTCCAGTCCACTCCCATAAAATCCTGAATCATAGGTGATAAAGCGAGAATTGGAATGGTAACGATTAAAGATATAAAAAATCGTTTCTTAAACTCGCTTACCATGTCTCCATGGTCGTGATGACTATGACCCCCGTGACTGCCGTGGTCATGACCGTGATTTCCGTGACCGTCATGATTATGATTATGTCCTTCATGCATGTGATGATCATGATGTTCATGATTTTGGTGTTTTTGGTTGTGATGTTCACTGTGCATATGTTTTTCGTCTTCATGTTTTGCCATTGGTATCACTCCCTCTAAAATTATAATCTGCTTGTCTTTATGTATTTTGTACAATACATCTCTTTCTTACTTCATTATATTACACTATACCCCCATACAGTATTTCCTAAACTCAGGTAAATTTAAAAATAGAACTATCATCACCTTGATAGTTCTACATTTATTTAAACTAATGTTAGGGGGATTAGTTTAATATATTTAATACCACACTTAAATTTGGTTATTCATCGGAACTTTTTCATTACCAGAACCGTGACAATCTTGATACAGTTGTTCCATTTGCTGTTCATTCATTTCAGGATGCATTTCCTTAAAACTCCAGTCATTTTCAGAACCACCACCATGTGCAAAGACTACATTTCCCAAGCCTAAAACCAAAATAGAAGTTATGGCAAAAGATACAATCTTTTTCTTCATCGGTTGTTCCTCCCTTCAATAACCATAATAAAGACAAAGTTTCAAGATTCTATCAAGAAATTGTTACAATACAGAGGGGAACGTGGTGTTTATTAATTAAAATGCAATCTTATTTGTATGCAGAAACGCAATAAAATTGAACTTACCAAGAAAATTTACCTTTCTACTATCATTAAATCTAGACAAGAAGTCAAAATAGATAAGATATAAAGGTTAAATCATATACAATTCACATAATTGTTTATCCTGCACAGCAAGACAACTTTGAAACATCTTTATCTAATGTAAGTGCTGCTAATTTCAACCCTTCCGCCATTGTTAAATATGGGGCAAGACTTTCCCTGAGATCTTCTGCTGTTAAACCAAACTTCACTGCTAACGTGGCCGCATAGATAACTTCGCCTGCATTTTCAGCCACGACATGCACTCCTAATACTTTTAATGAATTTGCATCTACAATTAATTTAAAAACTCCTGTTGTTTCTCGGTTAACAATAGCTCTTGGTACAGCATCTAATGGCAAAACAGATGTTTTAACCTTAATTCCTTTTTCTTTTGCCTGTTCCTCCGTTAACCCAACCGTAGCAACTGATGGCGTAGTAAACGTCACTCTTGGTACAGATTCTAAATTTTGTTTTTTATTTTGTCCGTCAATCGCATTGCGGGCTGCCACCCCACCTTGATATGACGCAACATAAACAAATTGAGGGCTAAGCGTTATATCACCAGAAGCATAGATGCGTGTATTGGATGTTTTGCAGTATTCATCAATGACAATTTCACCACGAGGACCAACTTCAACGCCTGCTACATGTAGATTCAATAAGTCTGTATTAGGCTTCCTACCTGTTGCAATAAGTAGTTGTTCTGATTCAACAATTCGTTTTTCACCATTTACCTCAACATATACTTTTTTAATATCTCCATCTTGCTCTATTCGTTCATAGGTTACCCCAGTAATTAAATTGATTCCCTGTTCTGTTAAGGCTTCAGTAATAGCCTCTGAAATTTCAGGATCATATTCTTTGAGTATTTGCTGACCTCTTTGCATCAATGTTACTTCTGCGCCTAAATGATGAAATAATTGTCCCAATTCCAATCCGATATATCCAGATCCAATGACTGTAAGACGCTTTGGAACTTTCTTTAATTCAAGTATGGTCGTACTTGTTAAATAGTCTACTTTATCTAACCCTGGAATATTAGGTATAGAGGGATTCGCACCTGTTGCAATTAAAAAGCGTTTAGCAGATAACTGTTTGCCATTCACTTTGATCGATTTATCATCTACAAATTTAGCTTCACCTTTAATAAATTCAAAGCCATATTCATCAATTAAGTCTACATACTTACTGTTTCTAAGGTCACTTACCAACTCATTTTTTTGCTTGATCAATGGTGCTAAATCAACATCACTTGCGGAAGTGTGTAATCCAGTAAAGGGATTATTTTTTGCTAAATGATTGATTTCCCCAGCCCTCAGCATTGTTTTAGAAGGAACACATCCGATATTCACGCATGTCCCACCAACTGTTCCACGCTCAATCATCGCCACTTTTGCTCCGTAATTCACAGCTTCAATAGCAGATGAAAATGCAGAGGCTCCCGAACCAATGATGATGTAATCATAATCACCCTCATCACCCAATCGTACT
>DATGSG010000056.1:0-3963 GCA_035302925.1 Virgibacillus sp.
TCGTGTAACTCTCTGCTGCTGGAGCGATGGTACATGAAAACAAAATGGACAACTTCTGGAACACCCGTGTTTATTTTATACGAATACAATTATATAGAGGAGTTTTTATAATATGTCACGTTTTACAGGTTCATTATGGAAGAAGTCACGTCGTCTAGGTATTTCACTAACAGGTTCAGGTAAAGAATTACAAAAGCGTCCTTACGCACCTGGTCAGCACGGAGCGAACCAGCGCCGAAAAATTTCTGAGTATGGTTTACAGTTGCAAGAGAAGCAAAAATTAAGATTTATGTATGGACTAAACGAACGCCAATACAATAACTTATTTAATGAAGCTGGTAAAATGCAAGGTATTCATGGTGAGAACTTCATGATTCTACTCGAATCTCGCTTAGATAACCTCGTATACCGCCTTGGCTTAGCAGCAACACGTAGACAATCACGTCAGCTTGTAAACCATGGTCATATTACTGTTGATGGTAAGCGCGTTGATATTCCTTCATACCGTTTAGCACCAGGTCAGGTAATTGGATTAAGAGAAAGATCTAAAAAACTTGAGATCATCGCTACTTCTTTAGAAGCAAAAATCTCTACACCTGATTATCTAACATTTGATGCAGATAAACTAGAAGGTGCATATACACGCTATCCAGAGCGTTCAGAACTTCCAGCTGAAATTAACGAATCACTCATCGTTGAGTTCTACTCACGTAAATAAGATTGCTTCGTAAATAGTAATGCATAACCCCCTGTCACCGTTATCCTTACGTTGACAGGGGGTTTTTTATATGAACTAATCTATAATTTCGACATCGCACCCGCCTTTCGTAAAATTCCCTATTACGGTAATGATTTGAATGCGACTACTCGGGGTGAAGCTGAAACTTCCTTGCTGATCTGAAGTAAATTCTTCTTCAAATACAACATATGTATCATTGATAAACTTCAAAATAAGCGATCCGCTCTGCACGGAAACATTGTAATTTAGAGTTGTATCTTCCCCTTTCTTTATCTTAAAAGGGTGTTTTTCCATACCATTATACAACTTGTATGAGACAGTAAGCTTATTTTTCGTCGGAATAGAACGATATGCGAAGCGAATGATTGGGAATTTGGCATTTTTAATAATCCCTTTTTTATGTAGAAAATAAACAGCAATGATGATAAGAGATACTCCTAGAAATGTTGACAAGATTGACTACCTCCTAACTATCTTCCTACTTAAAACTCTTTATATGATATAATCATAGCATACATAAATAACGCGATGGAATAAACCTTTTCTTGACCATTAAAATGATTCTTGGTATCTTATGTCCATCATGAAGTGTAAAACCCGTACGTTAGACGTGTGTCAATAATTAAAACTTGAGGTGTATATGATCAGGAAAAAATTTAGTGACATTACTTTTAAACAACTATCTATATATACAGCAACCATTCTCTGTTGTATCGCCTCGATTATTTTTGTATATAATAATTATTCATTATATGAAGATCCAATCGCTCAGATCACTCAAACTGATCTAAGTGAAACGACTGAAGTCACTGATATGTATAATAATGAGGACAAACTATTCACCCAGCATCTCACAGCGGAAATCAAAAATGGAGAAAATAAAGGTGAACTGATCTATTTAATAAATGAATACTCGTCTTCTGGTGCTTATGATCAGTCCTATGAGACTGGGAGTGATGTCTTTGTTTCAATCGATAAACAGCAAAAAAATGATAATGAGTTAACAGGAAGTATAAACAATGTAAAACGTGATAAATACGTGGTTATCGTGGCCTGGATTTTCATCATTATATTACTTCTTGTCGGCAAACAACAAGGATTGTTTGCCAGTGTTAGTTTGGCTGTGAATATCATTTTATTATCATATGCCTTAGATTTATATGTAGCGACGGGTATGAATTTATTGTGGATTTCCGGGATCACGGTTATTTTATTTACGGTCATTTCATTATTACTTGTTAATGGATTTAATGAAAAGACATATGCTGCCATCATTGCCACCCTATTAGGAACTTTTGGTACGCTGCTGATTACATATCTGGCAATGTGGGTTACTTCTGAAAATGGTCTTTATTATGAAGAGATGCAATTTTTAACGCGCCCTTATCAACTCATATTTTTAGCGGGGTTATTTATTGGATCACTAGGAGCAGTAATGGATGTTGCGATTTCAATATCTGCTGCTATGTTCGAACTCTATGATAAAAATCCGCATATATCGGCCAAAGCACTGAAAGAATCGGGCATTGATATTGGAAAAGACATTATGGGTACCATGACCAACATTCTCTTTTTCGCTTATGTGAGTGGTTCGATTCCCATGCTCATTTTATATTTAAAAAATCATTCACCATTAGGATTTACACTTTCAATCAATCTTTCACTCGAATTTGCTCGCGCACTATCTGGTGGGATCGGCATTGTGATTACAATTCCTCTCGGTTTGTACACGACTATTTTTTTCATTAATCGAAAGAAGGCAAAATCATGAATACATTAGTATTACTGGCCCTCATTTTATTCGCATTGATGATCATAATTGGTGGAAAAAAGGGAGCTCGTTCATTTATTTCCTTGTTTTTAAACTTCGGTGTCGTCTTACTGACTGTATTGATCATGTTAGATCCCCAGGCTAATCCGATTATCATAACAATCCTTGCCTGTACAGGTATCAGTTGCATCAACCTTTTTTATATCAATAAGGTGAACAGTAAAACAGTTGCCGCCTTTATTTCTACCGTCATTACGATCACCATGTTAATCTTATTCATTTATGTCATTACAAAAAAGGCAATGATTCAAGGGTTTGGCGAGGAAGAAGTCGATGAACTCAGCATCTTCTCTCTCTATCTCGGCGTTGATTTCTTTAAAATTGGTGCATCAGTTATCATTATGAGTACCATTGGGGCTGTGACAGACATCGCGATTTCCATTACCTCCCCCATGCACGAACTTTATTATCACAATCCTTTGATGAGTCGAAAGGATTTATTTACATCAGGAATGACGATCGGCAAGGATATTTTAGGGTCAAATACGAATACATTGTTTTTTGCCTTTATTGGTGGCTATATGGCATTGCTCATCTGGTTTAAAGATTTATCCTATTCATTTGGAGAAGTCGTTAATTCAAAGATATTTAGTGCGGAAATGATTACAATATTTAGTGCAGGTATTGGCATTGCCCTCATTATCCCAATTGTTTCTTGGATCTATGCTTATTATTTAGCAAGCATGAGGAATAAAACAGAAAACAATGAGTTGTAATCAAATGCAGATGCCGATGTTTACTCGGTTCTTCTGTAGACAAAAAAATACAGGTACATAGATTAAATATGTACTTGTAGAATGTGTTGATATTAATAAATGATGAGCGCCTCCGAGAGATCGCTCATCATTTTCACGCTCTCTTATAGGTTAAACCCGAAACAGTCTCCTACCAGGGAGAATTAAAATCTAAAACAATTCCTTCGCTAATAGACGATAAACATTTAATCGCTTTTCTTGAGAATGTGGAATACTGCAAATCATTGCTTCGTCGAATCCATATTCTTCTTTTTCTTCCTGAAGCAACACAGCAATTTCTTTAGCCTCTCCTACTAAATGCAATTTACGGTTATTCTTGATGGACATGCGATCCATTTCGGTTAACGGATAGTTTTGCGCTTCTTCAGGTGTTAACGTTTGTGCCATCTGCCCTTTCATGAGCAACAAACGCGCGATATCCTGTGGAAGTGCCTCAAACTCAGCTTCCTCTTTTGTTTCAGCTGTTGTGACCATATAACAGACATTAATTTCCGGCTTCTCCATAAATGCAGAAGGTTGAAAGTTGTTTTTATACGTATCTAATATCTCCCTGGTCATTTCACCATTGAAAAACTGAGCAAAAGAATAACCTACACCCCTCTGTCCCGCTTCTCGTGCGCTATTTCCACTCGAACCTA
>DATGSG010000057.1:0-17245 GCA_035302925.1 Virgibacillus sp.
AAGTTTAGTCGACTTATCATTGATATCATCTGCTAGCCTATTCGTATGTTGTAAAAGGATTGTTGTTTCAGTCGTAATCCCTTTTAATTGTTCGTCCAAACTATCCATTGTTGTGTCGATTGTCGCGATCATCTTCTTCGCCTCAACAATAGCCCCGATAACATAATAAATAAGGACCGCAATAGCTACAGCGACAATAAGAACAGCAATTCCTATCATAATTCCCATATTCATAACCAGCTCCTTCTCTAGTGTATATCTCATAGGCATTTAAAAATCTACCTTCTACGAGGTTAATATCATCATTACGTATATCATATTACCATAATAGACATTTTTTAAACATTATTCTTGTTGAATGATTTCATTAAGATTCTAGCTTGTTCTTTAATCATATAGGTTTCCGTATAAAAATTCGAATAATATGGGTAGCTTGTTTTAATATGGACAAAAAACATGAACATAAAATAAACGTGTGTGAAGAATCACCACGTTTATTTTTAACCCTATTCGGTTATGTTTAATGAATTTCATAATCCCTATTTATAGCTATATCACTCCAACAACGAAGTAAAATAGCTGTTTACGATAATTATGAAATTCATTCATGTTAAGCATTTTTCATTTGTGTAATAATCGAATCTTTTACATTTCCTTCATATGCTTGTTGGAATTTCTGAATATCTCCTGCTCCCATAAATAACAACACACTATTATCGTATTTATTCAATACGTCTGTATGGGCTAAGTCTAGCATGAGACTCCCTTCAACCAATTTACGAAGATCATCAATCGTAAGGCTTTCATTCTCTTCTCTTACGGAGCCAAAAATATCACATAAATAAACATGGTCTGCTAACTTTAAGCTATTAGCAAACTCTTGTAAAAATGTTTTCGTACGTGTGAATGTGTGTGGTTGAAAGATTGCCACAACTTCTTTTTCAGGGTATTTTTTACGAACTGAATCAATTGTCGCTGTGATTTCGATTGGATGATGCGCATAATCATCAATTAATACTTGGCTACCAAATACCTTTTCTGTGAAACGGCGCTTTACACCTGCAAATGTTTGTAAACTTTTAATGTCTTTAGATGGAATACCTTCATACTGGCAAATCGCAATGACGGATAATGCATTTAAAATATTATGATTACCATACATTGGAATCGTAAACGTATCATAATAAGTGTTCCGCAAAAAGACATCAAACTCCGTGCCTTCTTTCGTTTGCTTCACATTTTGCGCTTGAAAATCATTTGTTGCTGCAAATCCATAATAAACGACCGGTACTTTCGCTTGTATGAGTTGTAATTGTTCATCATCTCCACAAGCAATAATCCCTTTTTTCACTCGATCAGCCATGGATTGAAAAGCATCAAATACATCATTAATGCTCGTAAAGTAATCCGGATGATCAAAATCAATATTGGTCATGATTGCATAATCAGGCTCATATTGTAAAAAGTGACGTCGATATTCACATGCTTCAAACACAAAATAAGAACTATCAACATGCCCTTTCCCAGTACCATCACCAATCAAATAAGATATTGGCATATTATCATTCAGGACATGAGCAAGTAATCCGGTCGTTGATGTTTTTCCATGTGCCCCAGTAACGGCAATACTTGTATACTGTTTTAACCATTCACCAAGGAACTCATGATAACGATAAAACGTCACACCTCGTTCTTTCGCTTCCTTTACTTCGATGTGCTCTTCCGAAAACGCATTACCTGCAATGACTGTATCTTCATCTTTAATATTGCTCGCCTTGAAAGGAAGGATTGGAATTCCTTTACTTTCTAATGCCTCTTGTGTAAAAAAGCGTTTATCTACATCAGAACCTTGAACTTCTTCTCCAGAATCATGAAGAATTTGCGCCAGGGCGCTCATTCCTGTTCCCTTTATACCAATAAAGTGGTAAGTCGTCATAAAACAGAACCTCCAAATATATAAGAAACTTAACTTCATATTTTAATTAAAAAGCATTTGATCATAAGCTATTTTTTATAATAATAATTATTCTTCATGTAAATGATATATCAAATTAGTCTTGTTGACAATATTCAACTCTTTCCAAGCGGGGATTTGGACGATATTTCCGGCCCTGCTTTGCTTCAGGAGAACCATTTAACAGAACACTGTCACCCGTAAAGGCAATATGAATCGTTAGCAGGCTTGTACCTACTCCATACATATCCACGGGGACACCTGCATTTTCAAATTGTAAAATTCTCTCTTCATTAAATCCACCACTAACAACGATATAGACGTGGGAAAAGCCTTCTTTGTCAAGCGCTTCTCTCAAAGCAAATACAAGTTCGGGATTAACTCCTCTTGGATCAAATGTCCCCATTAAATGCTCATTTCTCAAAAAATATTTATCAACAAGTGTTCGTGATGTATCTAAACGGACACCTTTTAATTCTTTACCAAACTTACGAGCTAAACGTAATGAGTCCGTAATAACATCATTATCATAATCCACCAGCGCTACAAGATCGTCTTCAGGGTACATTTCTCGATACGCTTCTGTCGCTGATAACACATCGCCACCAAACATCTGAATCATGGCATGAGGCATCGTTCCCATTCCTTCTTTACCCCACCATTCACTCATAGCATGTGTCGCTTGTGCAGTTGACCCACCTATAAATGCTGCATAACCATCCCCAGCTTGCTGTGTGAAGTGATCATGACGATCACCCATAAATATAATGGGTTTTTGCTTTCCAGAAACTCTTCCAGCCTTGACTACATTATATACATTCGTCGCGACCGATGTTCTTCTCGACAAAATACCATCAATAAGCCCCTCTAAAAAGCCAAATTGTTGGTATCCGCCTGTAATGGTAAGTACAGATTCAAATGGTTTCACTTTATCGCCATCTTTAAGTGAATGTATTTCTAATGTTTCTGGTTGATCGGCAAATGTATGTAATAATGCGATCGATTCATCAGTTCCGCATAAAACAGCTTCATGCTTTTGGAAGAATTGCATCGTTACTTGGTTATCGGGAAATATCTTTTCGGCTATTTCCTTAGTTTTTAAAAAATATACGGCAGAGAACCAGCCCTCTTTAACGCGTTTATCAAATTTGAATGTTTTATTTGTTAATCGTTTTATTGTTCCTGATAATTTTTGCTCAATTTCTTTCATCAGATATTCCCCTTAAGAATAATGTTTTTCAAAAAAACAACAATCTCACTATATCATATAAAAACAATTAGAACTATAAAAATGTCAGTGGATCGAATGGATCCCCGAATCCACTGTCATGATCGCGATTCCTCTAGTTGGGCTTTCGATAATAATACATCACGTGGTTTACTACCATTCTGTCCCGAGATAACCCCTTTACTCTCCAATGTATCAATAAGACGGGCGGCTCGATTATAGCCAATTCTAAATTGTCTTTGCAATAAAGATGTACTCGCGCTGTTATGCTCTAGAACAAATTGAGTGACTTCGTCAAATAGGTCATCTTCATCTTCATCCGCTTCAATCTCCAATAACAGTTGTTCCTGTTCAAACAAATAGGTTGGTTCAGCAATTGAACGAGCATAATTGGTGACACGCTCGATTTCTTCATCTGATACAAAAGCCCCTTGTAATCTGATACTCTTTCCTGATCCATTTTCGATAAAGAGCATATCCCCTTTACCTAAGAGACGATCTGCACCGTTTGTATCAATGATCGTTCGAGAATCAACTTGTGATGATACACTAAAAGCAATTCTTGTTGGAATATTAGCTTTGATTAATCCAGTAATGACATCAACAGATGGGCGCTGTGTAGCCAACAATAAATGCATTCCACATGCCCGCGCTTTTTGTGCGATACGACTAATCGCATCTTCCACATCTTGTGGTGATGCCATCATCAAATCAGCAAGTTCATCAATCACGATGACAATGAATGGGATTTTCTCCTCGATTCGCCCTTGTTTCAACATTTTATCATTGTAGCGATTAATATCGCGTACACCTTCTAATACGAATTTTTCATAACGCTCTTCCATCTCAATAACTGCCCACTTTAAAGCAGCAGTAGCTGCTTTAACATCAGTAATAACCGGTGCTACAAGATGTGGAATCCCGTTATATGGTGCTAACTCAACCATCTTTGGATCGATTAACAGAAACTTCACCTCATCATGACTTGCTTTATAAAGTAAACTAATCAAGATTGTATTAATACAGACGCTTTTTCCAGAACCGGTTGCGCCTGCGATCAATCCGTGGGGCATTTTTGAAATATTCGTGACGAGAGGTTCCCCTTCCACATTTAACCCTAATCCAATGGTCAACGGCGAATGACTATTCATAAATGCATTTGTTTCAAAGATCTCTTGTAATCCAACTGTTTGGGCATTCAAATTGGGTACTTCTATCCCGATTGTATTCTTTCCAGGTATCGGTGCTTCGATTCGAATATCCTGGGCGGACATATTCAGTTTAATATCATCGCTTAAATTTCGAACGCGACTTACTTTTACACCCATTTCAGGTTGGACCTCAAACCGTGTGACAGAAGGACCTTGTGTAGCATTGACAACTTTTGCCCGGACATTAAAGTGTTTTAATGTGTTCTCCAATAATTCTTGTTGGTTTTGCACCCATATTTTATCTTCATTTGTTGCTTGTTCAGGATCATTTAAAAGATGATAAGGTACAGAACGAACTTCAGCTGTTTCAGCAAGTGGTACCGGTTCATCGACCTCTTTTTCTTCTTTTATTGCTGACTGTTCACGTTTTCTTTCATTTAAAAGATGTTTATCTCGTGGTGTCATCATCACATTAAAAGGTGCTGATCTCCCTTGTTTGGCACTTCGCTTTTTATCGGGTTGCTTACTTCGTTTCCTGCTATGTATACGTTTTGTCTGTTTTTCTTTGATATCATCCTGTTCTTGATGATCTGTCACATCTTCTTTTATTTCTTGTGTGATCGTAATTGGTTCCTCTAGTTCTTCTCGTTCTTCCTGTTTGACTTCATCTAGCTTCGTGTTGGCTGGAATCGTTTCAGCGGATGAACTTCTTTCTGTTGATTCATGTACATGTTTCTCTTCTTGTTGTCCATCGTCCTCTTCTTTTTGCTTTCTAATAAATGTAGGTATATTTTCAACCTTTTTAATTGCCTCACGTTTTTGATAGCCATAAATTGGGGAGGGTACTCGGCTCGGCTTAAATGGCTTCCGCTTCTTCTCAACGATTGGTTCTTCTGTTTCTATAGGCTCTTCTATTGGTTGACGGTCACTTTGAATCGAGTGACGCTCATTCATGTCTTGCCTTCGTTTATATGCTGGTACTTCTTTATTTATACCTTGTTCATCTTCTATAATCGGAAAACGAAATGGCGTCTTTTCTGGATATTGGTAAACCATCTTCGTTTCTAAGTCTTGTCGATTACTCTTTTGACGTGTTTCTCTTTTTTCAGTTTCATCAGTTTCCTCGATTGATTCTTCAATAAAAAACCAATTCCTAACTTTATCACGCCAGTTATTACGCATTTCATTTCACCTACTTCTTTACCAATCAATTTCTTTTTCATTCTAATTAAACGACATGATGTATTTTTTTCTAGGGTGATCATGCTGAATACATTATATTACGTTCCATCAATTATAACATATAAGCGTATTAATAATAGCAGAATTCAGTAAAAAATCAATCTCCGTCCATAAAGAACAGAGATTGATTTTGTGAATGAATTTCATAATTGCCAAAATCAGCAACATCGCTACGGAATATAGTTAAGAATGATTAAACGCAACTATATGTTGTAACGGTGTGGTACTAAATCGCTATTATGAAATTCATTAATGTCTATAATCAAATTAAATTAACTATTATGGTCAAGGTATTAACAGATTGCCACTAACCGATCATAAATGGCTCTGCGATATCATAGGAGTCATCAAGAATATAAATGCCCTCTTCTGCTTCTGCATTAGGGAGACCTAATTCTTTCTTTGAACAAATCATTCCATTTGAGGGAACCCCTCTTAATGTTGTTGGTTTTATTTTAAAGCCACCTGGCATTGTAGCACCGATCTTCGCTACCACTACCTTTTGACCTTTATCCACATTCGCTGCCCCACAAACAATTTGCAATGTTTCACTACCTATATCCACCTGACAAACTGCCAGTTTATCTGCATTTTCATGGGCTGCTTTTTCGGTTACATACCCGACAACAAATTTCGGACTGAGATCTACATCAAGTGGATCATGCAAATCCTGTGCTGCAAACAATTCCTTTATTTTATTTAATAGTTGTTCATCTACATTGACTTTACCCGATCCCGTTAATTCAAAGTGTTCAGACGCTTGAAATATATTATAGCCAAGTAGATCACCTTGCGGATTAGTAATTTTAGTAATCGCACCATAATCTTCTGTTAGAAATTCATTTCTCTTTCCAGTTTCCATTCGGATCATTAGCACATCGCCTACACCTTTAACATTGTAAAACACATCCATTGAACTCATCCTCTTCTATTTCTTCATTGGTCGATTTTTAGCTAAAATAAATACAGGTTCTAATTTTTTATCTTCATAAATAAATGACAGTGATGTAATCGGGATACGTCCCTCTGTAAAGAACTTCATCGTCATTTGCGCTAATATATCAAATCCCGCTGGATTCTGTATATCGGCTAAAATTAGTACATCTTGATGAGGTACCGCAACGGCAAGCTCTCCTTTACTATTTGCCTTCATCGTTTCTAAAAAGGCTTCATTCAGGATACGACTCGCATCATAACCATCTTGTTTCGCTACAAAGTAAAAATCATTACCGGCCACTTGATCTAGTTTATAGTCATGTGGTAAGGATCGAATATTGAATGTGGCAATTTCATCGATCCGTTCTTTCGTCCAATTTTCTTCTTGCAACATCGGTTCATCAATTAAGCGATACGATTTTCCTAAGTCAAGTGCATAGTAAATACGTGTTTCCGCCGTATGATCTTTCGTCACTAATTTTGCGCCGGCATTTGTTACCGATGGAAATGATGTTGAGCGAATGACTGGATAAATATGGGCCTCCTTACCTGTCAGATCATGTTTTTCGTTCATGATCCGTAATGCTTCAGTAATATGGTCTTCCAACTCATCAATCGCAGTCTCACCTTGTTGATTATATTTCACAACTACATTTGCCAGTGTCAGCGTAAGTCCTTGTGAAGTGTCTTTCCATTCAACGCGAAATGTATCTTTTTCGCGATGAAAAGAAGTCCGCAGTTCCGGATTGTTAAAGCGCTCTTCTAAGATCTTTTTCAGCTTTATACTTGTCATTTTCATTGACTATCCCCTACTTTCTAATCATTTTTATATGTTCAAGATCATTAATCATTCATTATAATATAGCGCTATGAATGCTCATTAAGCTGCTTCATTGTCTCGAGATTTCTCATTACACTTGAGTCTCCACACTATATCATAGCTTTGTTTTCTTAAGGTTTCAATATTATCGGTCTAGGGGGATGCTTCAAATTGTTAATTTCTCCTGTGCCTTCCCCCTGTTAAAATGCGACTTCTTTTGTTTATCTCTGAATATTGTTTAGTATAGAATAGAATGAGTTTCATAATTACCGTAATCAGCTACGTCTATAGTTATAAAATGGGATTATGAAATTCATTAAACAGATAGAGAAAATACTTTGGAGGGATATTCATGAATTTAGTAGTCTATTTAGCAGGACAAATTCACGATGATTGGCGCCAGCAAGTGGAACAAAAGGCAAAAGATAAGGATCTTCCATTAACATTTGTAGCTCCACAAACGAATCATGATCGATCAGATGATATTGGAGAAGCTGTTCTAGGTAAACAACCAGATGCCCTACATCGAGATGACGCCGCTTCAGCAATTAATAATTTCCGAACGCAAGTCCTTATGCAGAAAGCAGATATTGTCATTGCTTTATTTGGTGAACAGTACAGACAATGGAATACCGCAATGGATGCAAGTGCGGCTCTATCAATGAATAAGCCAACCATTATCATTCGCCCGGAATCTTTAATTCATCCACTAAAGGAACTTTCCAATAAAGCAAATGTAACGGTAGAGACAGTTGATCAAGCTTTAGATGTACTTCACTATATTTATGAATAAATAATAATAAATCAGCGCTATAAAACGCGCTGATTTATTAATATTATGCCTCCCATTGTCCCCGTAATAAGCTAATGACATGGCTAAACATCTCTTGCCTAGACACAATCCCATTCGTCAAAATGCCAATTGCTCCCGCACTTTTCCCTACTTCCTTTTCTTGGGAATACCAATCCATAACATCCCCAAGTTCCACTCCCGCTTCTAATTCACGTTGAATAATGGACGGCAACGGTATGCGTGCACCACCGGCCGTAAACAGATTTTCAGACGGAGTCACGAGGGCACCCCAACTACATAAAAAAAGTTGAGAGCCCATATACATCACACCACCTTCAAGCCCAATTCCGAAGGCTTCTTCAGTTGAGGCTGCACTATATTTAGCACGATTAATGGCACCTTGTTTTGTTTCAACATCTGAAAAAGGTTGGGAAGATACATCGGATTGCACCTCTATTCCCATCACTTTATCAGCCGTAAATACCGCCTGAACAGCTTGTATTTTAGCTGGATTCATTGAGCCGACAATAATTTCCATCTATCTTCACCTCGCTAGGAGTACATTAGCTTTTACTACGAATATAATCAACGGTATTTTGATCCGTATTTTTGACAAGCTTTACAAGCAGTTCTTTTGCGGCCGCATAATCATCCACATGAATAATCGATGAGGATGTATGGATATAACGGGAGCAAATTCCAATGACAGCTGAAGGAACTCCATCATTCGCAATATGTACACGACCAGCATCTGTACCACCCTGAGATATAAAATATTGATAAGGGATATCATTCGACTCGGCAGTCTCTAAAATAAACTCTCTCATCCCTTGATGTGTAATCATCGTCCGGTCAAAAATACGTAATAAAGCACCTTCACCAAGTTGCCCGAATTCATCTTTTTTACCTGACATATCATTCGCTGGCGAAGCGTCTAACGCGTAAAATATATCTGGTTCAATCATATGGGCTGCGACTTGTGCACCACGTAACCCTACTTCCTCTTGGACCGTAGCACCCGAGAATAATTGATTCGGGACCGCTTCATTTTTTAATTCTTTTAATAACTCAATAGCGAGTCCGCAACCATAGCGATTATCCCATGCTTTTGCTAAGATTTTATCAGGATTAGCCATCGGTGTAAATGGACAAATCGGCACGATTGGTTGTCCAGGACGAATTCCAATTTCTGCAACATTCGCCTCATCATCTGCACCAATATCAATTAACATATTTTTAATTTCCATTGGCTTTTTTCGTTGTTCTTCCGTTAGATTATGTGGAGGTATGGAGCCGATCACACCAATAACAGGGCCATTATCCGTCATAATTTGTACGCGTTGGGCTAATAATACTTGATTCCACCATCCACCAAGCGGTTGAAAACGGATCATTCCGTTTTTTGTAATTTGCGTAACCATAAATCCTACTTCATCCATATGCCCAGCAACCAATACTTTTGGACCCTCACCTTTTTTTACACCAAAAACGCCACCAAGATTGTCATAGATAACCTCATCCGCATATTGCTTTAGTTCCCCTTCCATAAAATTACGGACAAGATGTTCATTCCCAGAGGCTCCTTGTAATTCAGTTAATGTTTTAAATAATTGCAATGTATCTTGTTTCAAATTTATTCCTCCTTATAAAATAAGTATAACGAAAATCGCTTCTATGTTTCTACAAAATAAGTATGGTGTTCTTTTATTTCTCTTATTATAAAAATAATGTATACTATTACTATACATTATTTTATACGATTACTGAAAAGTAAATATCTAATAGACTAGCTAGAGGTGAGAAAATGAGCGTAAAAAGGACAATACTTGCAACAGGTTTGGGTATCGTTGTGGGGTATTTTGCAAAACAACAACTTGATCAGTACCAACAAACAACACCTGAAAAAGCATTAAAAAATGCGAAAGATGCATTTAAGAAACAAGGTCCAATCAGTGGTTCATGGATTTATATGAAACCTGAGGAAATTGAGAAGGATGGTTTAGTATACACCGCATATCGTGGCGGTGTTACCCGTAACGTCGAAGGGGAAAATCGTCAATACGAATTTTACTCTGATGCTGAAACTGGCGCCGTCATCGGTTCTTCACAAACCGTATAAACAAATATCAAATTTAAAAGACGGAGCCCCTATGTCATGAGTACATAGGGGCTTTTTCTATGCTGCACGGTTTATTGGTAATCATAACGCTCTCGTACGACCTCATTTATTTTCTTACCTGCTTCATCAAACTTAAGCGCACGATAATAAGCATCATGATAGAATGTGTACCAAGCATTCCGCTCATAACCATAATTCATCCAATACTCTTTCTGATGCACAGATGTCACCGGATAATCATCATACGCTAATGCCCAGAGTTTATGCTGATGCCCATGCGTTGGCATCAGGTCAGCCATATGAATAAAACATTCCTCACCATCTTCAAATAACAGAATCGAGTGCCCCTCACTATGGCCTCCTGTATGAATCAGCTTGAGGCCATTGATAATCTCTAGCTCATCATCAAAGGTTTTCACTTGGTCCTTGATCGGTTCCCAGTTCATTTTCCAATACGTATTCGTGGACCTAATATTTGGATGGCGCATTTCATTCCATTCCACTGCAGACGTGTAAATCGGGACCTCTTTAAATATCGAGACATAGGTATCATTTTCCAGTTTAGTCAAACCACATGCATGATCGAAATGTAAATGAGTCATGATGATCATATCAATATCAGAGACCGTTAAATCCAATTCAGCAAGTGATGATTCTACAAAAGATTCCTCAAGCACACCAAAATTCCTTATTTGCTTGTCAGACAACTTACCATTGCCCATTCCCGTATCTACGAGTATATTCTTACCGTCAATTTGTAATAAAATAGGATCTGTTCGCAATTCAATTAAATTATTATCTGTATATGGGTACCTTTTACTCCACAAAGCTTTTGGAACGACACCAAACATTGCGCCACCGTCTAAAAAATTTACTCCCCCACGCAACCACGTTAATTTTGCTCGTCCTACTTTAAGTTGTTCCATACGCTTGATTTCCCCCTTGTATGTATCCTTACAACCGAGGCATTCATCCAGCATGTATCGCTGAATTGTTTCATGATCTAATCAATACGCAGTCAAATGCCCCAGAAGCACCAGGCTTATTTCTGAAGATAAAACTCTCTGCTACTTAATAATTTGCGTATCGATATACTCATTTAATTTCTGTAGTGCTTGTAGTCGTTCTCTTACTTTATCATACTCGTGTCTTGTTGCATGCCAGTTTATATAATATACGGTATTAAACAATAAATACCAATACATTCTTTTAATCAATTGACTGTCCAGAGAAACACCATATTTTTGTAACCAGTCAGCCCAATCAGACTCCGCTACATACCATTTTAAAACCATTGCAAAATCTATAATCGGGTCTGCAATTGCAGCATTATCCCAGTCGATTAAATAAATATCGCCATGCTTATCTTTCAAGATATTATTATGATTCAAATCACAATGGCAGACAACTTGTTTCTGTCCACGTGTAACAGGTAATAATCGTTTTAAATGAGCTAAAGCAAAACGTATGGAAGCATACCGCGTAATCAGTTTGTTCTTGTTAAGATCCGCTTTTAAATGAGCGTAGTTTTCCTCAGCGCTTTCCGCCTTTTTACCTAAACGCATCAACATATGTAATAACTCTGATGAATGATGAATTCTTCTGAGCAAACGGGTAACTTCTGGGCTTTTCATTTCCTCAGGTTCTAACTTTCTTCCTTCTAACCATTCTTGAGCAGTAATGACATCTCCATTTTGCAATCGTTTCGTCCAAATCAATTTCGGTACAATGCCTTCTGCAGATAATACTGCTAAAAAGGGTGATGAATTTCGTTTTAAAAAGAGTTGTTGATTATCTTTTGTTGCGATATAGGCATCTCCGGTTAGCCCACCCGCTGGACTGATCGACCATTCATTGCCTAATTCTTGTTCAATACAGTTCACCATATATTCCTCACATCTTTAAAGTATTACTATTCACCGTCTACATAAATGAGTAGCTTGTTTTTATAATCCAATTTCTTCGTACATCTTTATATGTGGCCCCATAACTTGTAATGCACTCGTATCTTTCGTAATGACACAGCTTTGACAAGAATTGCTTTCTCCATCTACCTGATACATTATCTTGTCAGCTGCATGAACCGTTAACTCGGTTGCTCCCATTATAATAAGGACCAGGAAAGCTTATCAGTTCAAGAATCGAGAAGCGATAAATAATAAGTACGTTCATCATCCGTTAATTCACGATATGAACCAAGTGGTAACTGCTCATCCAAATAAATACTCCCCATCTGAATTCGCTTTAAATAAACAACCTTCTTACCCAACGCACCAAACATTCTTTTGACTTGATGGTATTTTCCCTCTGTAATGGTCAATTCTATTTCTGACTGTTCCGCACTTTTTATAATTCGTAATGAAGCAGGTTTTGTAAAATGACCATCATCTAGTGTAACACCGATAGCTAATTTTTTCACATCTTCTTCTGTTACGACACCACTTACTTTCGCATAATACGTTTTCTCAACATTACGCTTAGGCGATGTAAGATGGTGTGCCAGTACACCATCATTGGTTAGAATCAATAGTCCTTCTGTATCCTTATCTAATCTACCAACCGGAAACGGCTGAAAGTGAGCATGTTCAAGTTCCAAAAGATCAAGTACTGTTTTATCATAGCGATCCTCTGTAGCTGATATATAGTTAGGTGGTTTATTCATCATTAAATAAATGTGTTTTCGATAATGAACACGATTGTTTTTCACCATAATCATATCATTATGCTCATCAACATGAAGTTGATTGCTCTTGACAACCTCATTGTTGACTGTTACATGACCTTTCCGAATTAATAATTTCACGTCTTTCCTACTGCCAAATCCAGTGTTCGCTAATAATTTATCTAATCGCATGATCATCCTCCTATGATCTTGATCGACGAAGAAAGCGATCAAGGACTCTAACACGATCACCAAATACACGTTCTAAAAGCGATGATCCATATGCTAAACCTAAATAGACCAAACCACCAATACTCACACCTACTATTAATACAACGACCGCGCCGATCCGGCTTTCATCATATGGAATAAACATGCCTAATAACATTTTCGCTCCCCAGATTACGATACACATGATAATCGTGAACAATCCAATCAGTAAAGAGCGTTTATAGGTCTCTTTAAATGAAAAGTATAAACTTCTTCTAATCCTAAATATGTTTAATACAACGGCAATTCCAACAGCTAATCCCGTTCCAAATATCGCACCCTTCGCACCAAACATATGAATCAATTGGACGTTTAATAAAATCTTCATTAATAAGCCAGCCGCTAAACTAACAACAGCAAATCGTTGCTGATTAATACCTTGTAAGATAGATGAAGTTACAGTGAACAAAGCAAATAATAAAGCGATCGGTGAATACCAAGCTAATAATGTAGCTGTGATGTCTATATTCTTGAGGCCAAATAATGAACCATAAGCGACATCTGAAAGCATGGCAAGCCCTGCAACAGCTGGGATAACTAATACCAATACAATTTGTAATGCTTGATTAATTTGTTGCACGAGTATCGTCTGATCTCGTTGTGTAAAGGATTTCGTTAGTGCCGGTAGGATCGCTAATGATAGGCCTGTAGCAATCGTAACGGGAATAATAACTAATTTATGACCATAAAAGTTAATGGCTGAGTAGGATACCGTCCAATTTAAACCTTCACCAATCGCTACCATCGCTTTCTGGAAGGTGAATTGATCGACCAATTGATACAATGGTGTCGCCAGTCCTACTAATACAAATGGACCTGCATAACTAAAGATTTCAATAAATAAATCCTTCCTTGGAATATCATGAGTAAAATCTTGCTGTTGAACATTACGTTCAATATCAGCCTTTCGTCTTTGCCAATAAAACCATAGAACCGCACAAGAGGCCAGTCCCCCAATAAATGCTGCAAAGGTAGCAAAACCGACAGCTGTTACGATTGTACCACCATAAACATTCAATACGATGAATGTAGAGGCAAGTAAAAAGACAATCCGGACAATTTGTTCGACAACTTGTGATACCGCGGTTGGTCCCATAGATTGGTAGCCTTGGAAGAAGCCACGCACAATACTCATTGCCGGTATAATTAATAAAGCAAAACTAACCATTCGTAAAACCATCGCAATGTCCTCAACAAAGATTTCATCTGTATCCGAACTTGTTTTGATCATAAGGTTTGCTAAAAAATCTGCACCGAAAAACAAGGTAATAAAAGCTAGAAATCCAGTAACCAACATGAGTGTTATCCCAGCTTTAAACATCCGTAAACCTGTTTTATAATCATCAAGTGAATTATATTTAGATACAAACTTTGATACGGCAAGTGGCACGCCAATGGTTGATATACTGATTAAAATATTATAAGGAACATAGGCAAAATTAAATAATGTTCCACCTGTATCTCCAACAAGTTCTTTGAAAGGAATGACATAAATCATTCCAAGGAATTTAGATAAAAAAGTTGCCCCTGTTAGCAACATGGTACCTTTTACGATATTTGACATTGTTTCACCTTACTCTACATAATAATAACTTCTTTGTTATTTTATCACATATATCCAATTAGACCATAATCTTTCACTTTTGAAATGATGTACATACGATTATCCTACTATATATCACTAACATTTAGTTTATCCAGCAATTAATGATAAGATATGAACGAAGGGAATGAAGTTACGTGATCTATGATGTTATTGTTATCGGTGGAGGTCCATCTGGTCTCATGGCGGCAATATCCGCTGCTGAGCAAGGATCAAAAACGATGTTACTTGAAAAGGGAAATAAACTTGGAAATAAGCTAGCTATATCTGGTGGTGGTCGTTGTAACGTGACAAACAGAATACCAAAGGAAAAAATCATCGAAAACATACCCGGAAATGGTAAATTCTTATATAGTGCCTTTTCTGTATTTGATAATTATGATATTATTAATTATTTTGAAAATATGGGTGTTCAATTAAAAGAAGAAGATCATGGTCGAATGTTTCCAGTTTCTAACTCTGCAAAATCAGTCGTTGATACACTCGTCAATAAACTGGATACTTTATATGTCAACGTGCGGAAAAACACGCCTGTCCAAACGATTGTTTTTAATGATGATCTGCATACGGTTATTTTAACTGATGAAGAAGAAATTCAAACCCAATCGATTGTAATTGCTGTTGGTGGTAAATCCGTACCCCATACAGGATCGACTGGCGATGGGTACAAGTGGGCTGAAGCAGCCGGACATACCATTACCACCCTATACCCAACGGAAGTTGCCCTCACCTCAGATGAGGAGTTTATTAAAAATAAAACATTACAAGGACTTTCATTGCAAGATGTTCGCCTCAGCGTTCTGAACAAAAAAGGGAAAGAAATCATTTCACACCAGATGGATATGGTCTTCACTCATTTTGGTGTATCAGGGCCTGCTGTTTTGCGTTGCTCACAGTTTGTTGTCAAAGAGCTCATGAAAGGTCCCAAAGAGGTGCAGATGACCCTAGACATCTTCCCTGACCGTCATCAGGATGAATTGATCCAACAGATCTTCAAATTGATTGCTGATGATCCTAAACGAACTTTTAAAAACATCCTAAAAGGAATCATTCCTGAACGTTTGCTTACCTATTTTCTGAATGAAATAAACATAACCGATCAGCAAAAAGCAGGGAATATATCCAAGGAAACCGTCCGTTTATTTACGGAACTACTAAAAAACTTTATCTTTAAAGTGAATGGTTCTCTATCCATTGAAAAGGCTTTTGTAACTGGTGGCGGTGTGTCTGTAAAAGAAATTATACCGAACACCATGCAATCTAAACAGATGAATCATTTATTCTTTTGTGGCGAAATTTTAGATATTCACGGATATACCGGCGGTTATAATATTACTTCTGCACTCATTACAGGTAGACTTGCTGGAGTCAATGCTGCCCATGAAGCAACACGATAAATTCCCAAATGATTCCACGTTTTTTATGTTAGCTTTCGTGTCAAGCTATAGTTGTCTGAAAGCATTATGAAAGGGATGATATGGTATGGAAAAGAATAGAATGTGGATACCAATAATCGCTTCTGTAGGTGTAGGGGCAGCGACCTATTACACCATGTCTAAAAACAATCAGTCAATTGGTCAAACCATTCAAAAAGTAGTTCCCTTCGTTTCCGAAATGAGTAATGGAAACAGTCATAGCAATTCTCAGCAACTTGGACCACACGGAATGAGCTAACAGACATCCTAAAGCATGCCAAACCTGGCATGCTTTAGTTTTAGTCTGTATCAAGCTTTCCCAGCAACTCGCTGTGAAATTCACGCTAGATCCCTCACAATAGGAATGGATGTCAATCAACGCCTCATCTCCCTCAAATCTCGTACCTCCAAGACCAATAGAGAATAAAGTAGAAATAGCATATTAAATGATACACTCCATTTTGACTTATCTAACTAGTCGGAATTGAACTTAAAAAAAAGGATTTAATCTACAATGTTTGCAGATTAAATCCTTTTGAATATGCCTGGCGGCGACCTACTCTTGCAGAGGCTAAGCCTCAACTACCATCGGCGCTAAAGAGCTTAACTACTGTGTTCGGTATGGGAACAGGTGTGACCTCTTTGCTATAACTACCAGACCTATTTAATTTATGAACCAAAGTCTATCTTATCAAATACATCTTTGGATTGCAAGGAATATGATTTTATACCCTGAAAACTAAATAAGAGCGTATCGATATCAACGGTTTTCCATCTAAAATGAGTTAGTTAAGTCCTCGATCAATTAGTATCCGTCAGCTACACGTGTCACCACGCTTCTACCTCGGACCTATCAACCTCATCGTCTCTGAGGGATCTTACTCACTTAAAGTGATGGGAAGTTTCATCTCGAGGCGGGCTTCATGCTTAGATGCTTTCAGCACTTATCCTTGCCACACGTAGCTACCCAGCGATGCTCCTGGCGGAACAACTGGTACACCAGCGGTGTGTCCATCCCGGTCCTCTCGTACTAAGGACAGCTCCTCTCAAAC